>CAZGYL010000120.1:0-10855 GCA_964529985.1 uncultured Planctomycetia bacterium
TCGCTGCACAGCCCCGAACGGGATAGCCCTTCTCGCGTCTTCCCTCCTCGCGCATTCCTTAAAAAATTAAGGGCGCCGCTTGGGGAACGACGCCCTTCCGAGAAATGAAGCAAGTAAAAGGAGTAAATGGGTCTATGTGGCTGGTTAGTTTGCTTTTCTCCTTAAGTTCTCTCGCTGTCCTGAGACAGACACGGCCCCTGCTGCCGTTCCTCTCCAGCTCGGCCGCCCTGACCGTTTCCTCCCGGCCCAGCGATCCGTTGCTCTCTAAAGATATATACGCAGGGCCGGGCCCTAATGTTGCGGCCTTTTTCAAATTTTCAGCCCCGACCCGGCCTGGCAGCCCATAAACTTCAACCTCATGCTACCGCTACCTCACCCCCGCCGCCCTTTCCCCCGCACCGGCCGTTCGGTAGAATAACGGCCGCCCGAGGGGGGAACCGCGGGCCGCGGGCTCCGCCGCCCCGCCTGGAGTCCCCTGCGGAGCACTACAGGGAAGCCTGGATTCGGCAATCCGAAGAAGCGGGAGGTTCGATTCATGAGCCGGGACGGAAGAATCGCAGTTTGCAGTTGGTCGCTACTTGTCCGTAATGTCCCTGAGCTTGAGGGCTTCGCGGATCAGCTTGGGATCAAACTCGTACACCTGGCCTTGGGGGATCCGTTTCACGCTTCGTGGGAAGAGGACGACCAGACATTTGTAGATCGCATAAAGGCGAGTGCATTGCAGCCTACCGCCGCTATGCTCGGCTTTCCGGGGGAGGACTACACGACGCCCGAGACGATCCGGCGCACCGGAGGGTTCGGTGACCCCGCCAGGCGCAAGGAACGCCTTGAGCTGGTCAGGTGGGGAGCCGGGAAAACCAAGGCACTCGGCCTCTCAATCATGTCGCTTCACGCCGGGTTCATACCTCCTCCCGGGGATCCCGACAGGGGCCCTTTTATGGACGCGCTGCGTTCAGCTCTGGATATTGCGGATTCACAAGGCGTTACGCTTGCTTTCGAAACAGGGCAGGAAACAGCGGAGCTGCTGCGCCAAACCCTCGATGAGCTCGATCACCCCAGAGCCAAGGTCAATTTCGACCCCGCCAACATGCTTCTTTACGACAAGGGAGACCCTGTCGAAGCGGTCAAGATCCTGGGCAAGGACATTGTCCACGTGCACGCGAAAGACGCAAAACGCCCGCCTAAGCCCGGAGTTTGGGGAGAGGAGGTGATCCTCGGCCGGGGCGAGGTGAACTTCCCTGCGTTCCTGCAAGCTCTGAACGAGGTCGGCTATGCCGGCCCCCTTGCTATTGAACGGGAAGTGGGCGATCAGAAGCAGCGGTTCGAAGATATTAAGACGGGCGCGGCGTACCTGGCCGACCTGCTTTAAGGAAGACGCGGGAAAGGCTATCCCGTAAGTGACCGAGATCCGAAGCCGAATCTCAAAGAATCGATCTATGCAAGAACGCCGCGCAGGTAGGGAGCCGTAGGCGATTTCTTGCTGTTTGCAACCTCACGCGGAGTCCCCGCAGCGACAACCCACCCTCCGTCCCCGCCGGCTCCAGGGCCCAAGTCGATCAAGTAATCAGCTTGCGCCGCAAAAAACATATTGTGCTCTACGACAACTACAGTGTTCCCAGCCTCGATAAGACGTCGCAGAGCTTTAAGAAGAAGTGAAACGTCCGCCGGGTGCAAGCCGGTCGTCGGTTCGTCAAGCACGTAAAGGGTGTTTCTCGAAAGCGCGGCCAGTTCCCTTGAGAGTTTCAGCCTTTGCGCTTCTCCACCGGAAAGCGTGTCCGCACGCTGCCCAAGAGTCAGATAGCCCAGGCCTATTTCCTCCAAGAAACGCAGTTGTTCGGCGACCCGGGGGAGAGACTCAAACACTTCGGCCGCTTCGCTCACCGTCAGATCAAGCACATCCGCAATGCTCAAGCCTCGGTAACGTACTTCCAGAGTCTCGGCATTATATCTTGATCCGTTGCACACATCGCAGGTCACGGTGATGTCGGGTAGAAACTGCATGCTTACGCGCCTTACGCCCTCGCCTTTGCAGATCTCGCACCTGCCCCCTTTCACGTTGAAAGAAAAACGCTGCGGGCCGTAGCCTCGCATTCGGGCGAGAGGCAGCAAAGCGTAAAACGAGCGTACCAATTTGAAAAGTCCCGTATATGTCGCAGGGTTTGAGCGCGCCGACCGGCCGACCGGCGACTGATCCACGCATGTAACCCGCTGGAGCGGGCCGTCAACCTTAATTTCAGAGAAAAGTTCTTTAGGGGCCGGTTTCCCGCGCAGCTTCCCCGCAAGCCCGCGGTACAGGACGTCAAGCACGAGCGAACTCTTACCCGAACCCGAAGGCCCCGTAACACAGGTAAGCGCACAAAGCGGTATTGAAACCTCTATATTCTTCAGGTTGTGCGCCCGCGCTCCCCGGACCACTATCCAGTCCTTCTCCCCTGCACCGAAGGATTCGGCGCTTAACCGCTGCCCCTCCTTCAGAAACCGTCCCGTAACGGACTCTTTGCTGCGGGCCACCTGCTCCGGCGGACCGGACGCCACCACCGAACCGCCGCCGGGGCCGCCGCCGGGGCCCAAATCAATCACGTAGTCCGCGGCCTCTATTACCTGCAAGTCGTGCTCAACCGCAATCACCGTGTTTCCTTGCCTGCAGAGATCCCCCAGTATCCCCAACAGCTTTTCCGTCTCCGAAGGGTGGAGCCCCACCGTCGGCTCATCCAACAGATACAGCAAACCCGTCAATCCACCGCTTATTTGGTTTGCAAGTCTCAGGCGCTGGTACTCTCCTGCTGAAAGCGTAGGTACCGAACGGTTTATGGACAAATAGCCCAAGCCCAAATCCAAGAGAAGGTCCACCCTCCGTTTCATCTCCTCGCGGATCGGCCGGAGCGCTTCTCCCAAAGCACCTTCAAGCTCAAGATCACAAAGAAACCGGCGCAATTCTTCGAGAGGCAAAAGCAGAATCTCCGAAAGCCTCTTCCCGCCGAGCCTGACCCCGCAGCCGAGGGGATTGAGTCTGGCTCCGCCGCAGGCCGGGCACACCCGGTCGAGCGCCTTCGGGGAGACCACACCCAGCCCGTTACATTTCTTGCAGGCTCCAAGCGGATTGTTGAACGAGAACAAGGACTCGCTCAGCTCCGGTGCAGTGAAACCACACTTGTCGCAATGAAACCTCTCGGAGAAATTCTCCTCTCGGCCCTCACCTACGATCACCCCCACTCTGCCGCCCGCTTTGGACAGCGCAGTCTCAACAGCTTCTGCAATCCGCTGCCGGGCTTCGGGCTTAACCACCAGGCGATCCACAACAACCGATACATGCCGGGGCTCAGCCGCCTGAGGCGGGTTTTCCTCAAGGGTTGCAAGCCGCCCGCCTACGTAAACCCTGAGAAACCCCTCGCGCCGCAGGGAATCCCAAACAATGGACAGGTGCTTTGGCTCAACGACCCCAAGCGGCGCGGTTATGACCAACCTGCTGCCTGGAGACCGGCCGAGAAGCGCCTCGATAATCGCCTCCCGCGGCGTACGCGCCAACTTGGTGCCGCACTCAGGGCACGTGGGGGCACCTGCTTTCGCTGCAAGGACCCGCAGGTAATCGTAGATTTCGCTCACAGTTCCAACGGTCGAACGAGGGCTGGCGCCGGCCGGTCTGGCATCAAGGGCCACAGCCGGGGCAAGACCGGTGATACGGTCTACGTCGGGCTTCTCCCACACCCCGAGAATTTGGCGCACATATGCAGGCAGGCTCCCTGTGAAGCGGCGCTGGGCTTCGACCCACAAAGTATCAAAGACCAGCGAGGACTTGCCGCTTCCGCTCGGTCCCGTAACGACGGTAAGAGCGGATTTCGGAATTCTTACCGAAATGCTCTTGAGATTGTGCACACGCGCGTTCACCACTTCTATGAACTCAGTGTGCGCCTTACCCTGTCGCAGTGGTCTTTCGCTCATAGGCCGGGCCAGTGCCTTTAATCTCCACGCAAAGCAGAGCTTCTCACCGGAAGCCACAACGCCCTGAGCATAATGTCCTGAAGTCAAATGTAAAGCGCCTGTACCCCCGCACGCTGAGGCCGGGCCCTTGCCCCGCGCTTCTTGCGCCCTGACAATCAAACTGAGGCTCGTATTGCCTGTTCCTAACGCCGCAAAAAAGCTTCAAGAACCCGAGGCGCCGACATGCACGTTTGTACAGCCTTGACAGCCCTTGCAATCCTCCTTTCGGGGCCGGGGGGCCGAGGAGTCGAAAAGACCCTGAAGGTAAGCTTTCCAAACCGCAGGACCCCTGCAAACGCCGCGCACCTCACTCCGCCTTCAGGCCTTCTGAAAGTCCGCCTCCGTGCTCCGCTGGACCTGGGACCCTGCAAGGTCACCGTTCTTACCTTCCCCAGTCCCGTTAAGACACCTTTTCCTTGCAACAATACCGTTTGGTGCGAACTCTTTGAGCCCGCAGCAAACAAGGCCGGACCGGCATGTGTGGTGCTTCATTTCTTAAACGATCCCAGCTTCGTGGTAACGCGCCTTGTTTGCCAAAAGCTTGCAGCCAAAGGCATAAGGGCTCTGCTCCTGAAGCTGCCGTATTACGGCGAGAGAAAACCGCCTTCGCTCAAGGAGGGTAAGATTCAGCCGGATCTCAAGCAGCTTGTCGCCGCCTGGCGGCAAGGTATTCAGGACACCCGCTGCGCCTTGGCTTTTCTTGCCTCATGTAAAGAAGTGGATCCCCGGCGGCTCGGGCTTGTGGGAATCAGCCTGGGTGCGCTTATAGGAGCAACGGTTACGGCCGTCGATCCCCGAGTGAAGCGCTCGGTGTTGATCCTCGGAGGGGGAGACCTGGTCTCTGTGCTGTGGAGCGCGCCCGAGGCGGAGGAGTTGCGCTCGCGCCTGAAAGCCGGGGGTGTTACAAGGGAAGAGGCCGCCCGGATCCTTGCGCCTGTTGAGCCGCTTCGGTTCGCTGCCCCTCTTCCCTCCGGAACGGTCCTTATGATAAATGCACTTCAGGATAGAACCGTGCCTCCGCAGTGCGCCCGTGCATTGGCCCGGGCTTTCGGCGGTGCAAAGGTGCTCTGGTACCCCACGAGCCACACCGGACTCAGCGCGCACTTTAATGAAGTACTTGCCGAAACCATAGACTTCCTGCAAAGCGGGAGGTAAACCGTCAAGAAGCGGGCCTGAGGTTCCGATATTTCAGGCGACGCGCCGTCCCGAGAAACGAGAAAAGCCATGACTGAAGGCGTTATCGGTTTTGTCCCTGCAAGAGGCGGCTCCAAAGGCATTGCGGCAAAGAATCTGAGCGAGGTCGGCGGCAAGCCGCTTGTCGTAAGGGCCGTTGAAACCCTGAAGGCCGTTGAGGAGATTGAAAAGGTCGTTCTCTCTACGGACTCGGAAGAAATCGCTCGAGCAGGGAAGCTTGCCGGAGCCGAAGTGCCGTTCCTCAGGCCGAAGGAGCTCTCCGGAGATTCAAGTCCGGTTCTGGACGCCCTCCACCACGCCTTGACCTTTCTTGAGAGCCGAGGCGAAAAGGTGCGGTGGATAGTCATGGTCCAGGCGACAAGCCCCTTTGTAAAGGCGCGGACCGTAAGGGCCGCGCTTCGGCACGCGCAGGAGAAGGACCTGCCGGTCGTTCAAAGCGTCTCGCCCGTCAAAGAACACCCGTTGTGGGTGCGGGTCCCGGCCGGAGAGCTCATGTATCCGCTGCTGCCGCACGCAGGGAGCCTTCGCAGGCAGGATCTCCCATCGCTTTTTGTGCTGAACGGCGCGGTGAACGTGTACCGCGCCGACGTTGTAAGAAGCAAACGACTTCCGGTCCTTGTCGGCTATCTGGTCATTGATCGCTTTGAAGGTTTTGATATCGACGATGCTTTTGATCTGAGAATCGCCAGGTTGCTTGCCGGAGCGCAGGAGTAACCTTTTGATCTCCGATTGCCCGCAGATATCCATAGAAGGAAGACCGATAGGCCCGGGGCGACCGGTTGCCGTAGTCGCGGAATTGGGCGTGAATCACAACGGCGATCCGGCGCTGGCCCATTCTCTTCTTCGGGCAGCGAAAGAAGCGGGAGCCGACGCGGCGAAACTCCAGCTTTTTGTTCCCGAAGAGTTGGCCCTTCCTGAGGCGGACCTCTGTGAATACCAGAGAGACCGCGGGGCCCGAGATCAGAGGGAACTTCTCCGCAGCCTTGCACTTGATTCTGAAGCGGTCAAAGGCCTTGTTCAGGAGGCTGAGAGTCTCGATCTCCCGCTTTTTGCAAGCGTTTTTGATGAAAAAAGCCTCCGGCAGGCTCTGGATTTCGGATTTTCGGTTCTCAAGTTCGGTTCCGGGGAGCTTACCTGTTTACCTCTTCACCGGCGCGCGGCCTCGGCAGGGAAGCCTGTGATTTTATCCTGCGGAATGGCGACCGATCAGGAGATTGAACCCGTAGTAGAGCTTTACCGACAAGCAAGGGTCCAATTCATGCTGCTCCACTGCGTAACCGCATACCCGGCCCCGGAAGAACAACTCAACTTGCGTTCGATTTCGTATCTTGCAGAGCGCTTCGCCTGTCCGGTCGGCTTTTCAGATCACACCAAACGCTCCCGGGCGGCTTGCCTTGCAGTGGCCTGCGGTGCCGTGTTGATCGAGAAGCACCTCACGCTGGACAGGACGCTTCCCGGTCCGGATCACAAGGCAAGCCTGGAGCCCGAAGAGTTCGCCGCTTTCATAAACGAAGTACGGAAGGCTGAAACGGCGCTCGGCAGGTGGGGAAAGTTCGTAGCACCCGCTGAGCAGGAAGCCCGCAGAAAGGTGCGCAAGAGCATTGTTCTCAGGCGCGCTCTTTCAGCCGGTGATAGGATAAAGCTCGGGGATCTCGCGTTCCTGCGCCCGGCAACGGGCATAAGTCCGCTTGAAGTGGACCGAGTTCTCGGAAGAGCTGTAAAACGCGACCTTCCCTCCGGTCATATCCTCACGTGGGATGACCTATGAGTCGCAACATTGTGTTGGTTACGGGATCCCGTTCGGAGTACGGCCTTCTCAGACCGATAGCGCTGGCACTGCGCAATTTTGAAAACGTCGAGTACGGCTTTGCGGTGACAGGGTGCCACTTGGTTGATGATTACGGCCGCACTGCGGAGCTCGTAAAAGAAGAAGGCTGCCCGGTTTGGGGGGAAGTACCCATGTACGAGACCCTGGGCGGGGGTTTCGAGCAGCTTCCGGGGGCGTTGGCCCGCGGCGTTCTGGGCCTTCAAAAGGTTCTCACCGAGCGCAAGGCTGACATGGTTCTGGTTCTGGGCGATCGTCTCGAAGCGCTTGCAGGTGCACTTGCCGGGTATTTCAAGCGCCTTGCGGTTGCACACGTTCACGGAGGGGAAACAACAGACCACCACATGGACGATTCGACGCGCCATGCTATAACGCGTTTCGCTCACTTGCATTTCCCGGCAACCGAACGAAGCGCGGAACGCCTGCGCCGGATGGGTGAAGAGCCCTGGCGGATCCACCGCTGCGGCGCCCCGGGTCTTGATGACATCGCAGCTGCCGGCGCTCCGCCGAAAGAAGAGCTGCTTGCGCGCTTCGGGCTTGATTGCAAACGTCCTTTTGTAATCCTGCTCTTTCACCCTGAGACCTCAGCTTACCTCGAGGCGGGCTCGCAGGTGCGTTGCATTCTCGAAGCGCTCAGAGACATGGGAGTCGGGATCCTGGCCCTTTATCCGAACGGAGACCCAGGAAGCGAACTTATCGTGCAGGAGCTGAAGCGTTTCGAAGCCGAAGCTCCGGCAGGTTCCTTTTTTCTCGCACAGCACCTCAAGCGGAAGGAATTTCTGCAAGCGCTTAAGACGGCCGACGCCCTTGTGGGGAACTCTTCCTGCGGCTTGATCGAAGCTTCGTTTACCAAGACTCCCACCTTGAATGTCGGGCAGAGAAACCGCAACCGGGAGCACGGGGCCAACGTGCGATTCGTCCCTGTTGAAAAGCAAGCGATTGCAAGAGCCCTGAGGGAAATCCTCAGCCCGGCGTTTCGCAGCAGCCTTTCAGGGGCTCCCTGCCCTTGGGGTGACGGCAGGGCCGGAGAGAGGATCGCGCGCGTTCTTGCCGAAGTGAGGCTGGATGACCGGCTTTTAAGCAAGCGCCTGACCTTGTAACAGGACCCCGCTTTCTGCTATCTTCCTCCTGCCCCGGGCTTGAGGCTCAGCGCGGCTCTCTCCAGGTGAACAGTCATGCATACGACCTTGGACTTTGTGGTATTTTTCGTCTATCTGGGAGCTGTAGTGCTCCTGGGGTGCTCGTTTGTCAGGCGCAGCCGGAGCACGGAGGAGTTTACCGCTGCAGGCAGGCGCCTTCCCGGGTGGGCCGTAGGGCTTTCCATTTTCGGCACCTACGTAAGCAGCATCAGTTTCTTGGCCTATCCGGGGAAAGCTTACAGCGGCAACTGGAACGCTTTTGTTTTCAGCTTATCGCTGCCTGTTGCAGCCTGGATCGCCGTGCGTTTTTTTGTGCCTCTCTACAGGCGCGTGGGTGCTGTCTCCGCCTACAAGCAGCTTGAGGACCGGTTCGGTCCATGGGCCCGCGTTTACGCCACCTGTTGCTACCTGCTTACACAAATCGCGCGTGTTGCAACGATTCTCTACCTGGTGGGGCTTGCACTTTCGCCGCTTTTGGGCTGGGACATAAAAAGCCTGATTCTTGTTTCAGGGGGCTTGGTTACGATTTACACGCTTCTGGGAGGCATAGAAGCCGTAATTTGGACCGACGTGCTTCAGAGCCTTGTGCTCGGGGCCGGCATGATCGCAAGCGTGGTGGTTCTGCTTGTGAGGATGCCCGGAGGCCCGCAGGCCGTTTTCAGCGTTGCAGCCGGCGAGGGGAAGTTCAGCCTGGGGAGTTTCAGTCTCGACTTCACCGAATCCACCTTTTGGGTCGTTTTGCTCTACGGGCTTGTTACCAACCTGCAGAACTTCGGCATCGATCAGAGCTACGTCCAGAGGTATATAACCGCAGAAAGCGACAAAGCCGCACGAAAAAGCGTGTGGCTCGGCGCCCTTCTTTACATACCGATCTCAGCTATACTTCTTTTCATTGGAACAGCACTTTTTGCGTTTTACCGCGACAGGCCCGAGCTGCTCGTGGGCCCTCAAGGCCCGATCACCAAAGCAGACGGCGTATTTCCGCACTTCATCGTCGCCGAGCTGCCCCCCGGAGTTACCGGGCTTCTTATCGCCGCCGTACTTGCAGCTGCAATGAGCAGCGTGGATTCCTCCCTGAATTCATCTGCGACGCTCATTCTAAGCGATCTTTACAAGCGATTCTTGAGGCCTCGCGCAGGGGAACGCGAAGAGATGGCGGTCCTTTACGGAGCAACGCTGCTTTGGGGACTTGTAGGTACGGCCGCTGCTCTTGCAATGATTCGGGTAAAAAGCGCTCTTGAAGCATGGTGGAACCTGGCCGGAGTTTTTTCAGGCGGCATGGTGGGCCTGTTTCTATTGGGACTTATTGTGAGGCGCGCCCGTTCGCTGAGCGCCGCGCTTGCTACATGCACGGGGGTTATTCTCATTCTTTGGATGTCCCTTTCCCAAACGGGTCTTTGGCCGGAATTCGCAGCTCACCTCCGAAGCCCGTTTCACAAGTTCATGACGACCGTCATAGGCACAGCGGCGATTCTCTGTGTAGGCTTCGTTCTGTCGCTCCTTTTGCCCTGGAAACGAAACGGCGGCTCCTTTCTTGACCGCCGGGTGCGCGGCCGGTAGTCTCGGAATTCGGGAAGCTGTGGGAAATCCGGCGTTCCATTCGACTGCGTAATCCGAGCCTTACTTGAGTTTTGCGGACATGGCTGAGAAAGTTCAAATCCAAGGCGTAACTCTGTCACTGAGCAGTCCTCAGCCTTTCGCCGGCCAGTGGATCGGCCAGCAGGAAGCCCTGAAGCAGCTTCTTGCCTGCTGGCTTGTGACCGACGAGGACGATCTTCCCCTTACGCCCCGGATCTGCGGTATCCCCGGAATCGGCAAGACCACCCTGGCTATGGCGGCCGCCGGGGCGCGCGGCCAGGAGCTGTACATTTACCAGTGCACGGCGGACACCAGGCCGGAGGATCTTCTTGTAACCCCTGTTCTGGCAGAGAACGGAAAGATAGCCTATCACGCCTCTCCCCTCGTTACAGCCATGATCCGCGGCGGGGTGTGTATCCTGGACGAAGGAAACCGCATGAATGAGAAGTCTTGGGCCAGCCTGGCCCCCCTTCTTGACCACCGCCGCTATGTGGAATCCATTGTGGCCGGGATAACGATCAGCGCTCACCCGGATTTCAGGTGCGCTGTGACAATGAACGAGGACGAATCCACGTACGAGATCCCGGACTACATTCTCAGCAGGCTTCAGCCGGCGATCCGCCTGGGGTTCCCGAGCCGCGAGGACGAAATAGCCATTTTGACCTACCACCTTCCTTTTGCCGAAGGTCAAATCCTGGAGCTTACAGCGGATTTTCTCCAACAGGCTCACAAGCTGCGGCTCGACTTCTCGCCTCGAGACGGCATCAACGTCATCCGCTACGCACTTAAGCGCCTTGCGCAGGAGAAGGGACACCCTCTCTCCGAGGACCAAGCGTGGCGCGAAGCGGTTTTGGCTTGTCTCGGAGAAGATGCACTGGACCTCCAGCGCCTTGCCAGGCGCCGCCGGCAGGCACTCGGAAGCGAGCCTCATGCTGCAGGACTCGGGGATTTTTTCCTTTCACCTGACGATCCGCTCAATCCTGATTACGAACCGGAAGAAGAAGACGAAGACAATCCGGCCGAGGGATAGTTTTATATAAGTGTGCATGATTCGTAGAATCTTTCTCTCGTTCGCGGTCAAGACTGGGAAAGACCAATGTCGTACGTAGGGTTTCGCCCGAGCGCCTCTCGGACAAGAGTC
>CAZGYL010000121.1:0-10813 GCA_964529985.1 uncultured Planctomycetia bacterium
GCCTGCTTGAGAAAACGGTTGAGCTTGCTGAGAAAGTACTTCAAGCAGTTGCAAACAGGGTTGCGGCCGGCAGGGAATCGCCGATCGAGCGGACGAAAGCCTCTGTTTCTCACTTTCGCTCACCCTTTCAAGGCGGGCGAGGTACCGGGAGGTCTCAGTGTCCGGACCGGGGGGAAAGAACTTCCCTGCCAGATCGATGTCAAGCGAAGATACGTGGACGGTTCGGTCAAACACGCCGTGGTTTCGGTACGCCTGGATTCGCTCCGACCCAGGGTGCCCCCCAGAGGCAATCTGAGTGTTCGCCCGGGCGGTTGTGAGGGAGAGGAGAGGGAGCCACGAAACTCGGCAGGGAAAACCTTTCCCACGCCTCATTCACCCCGATGCACTTCCGCTTCCCACCCCGCTCTTCCGGCAGTAATATGGCATGAAACCGAAGCGATCCGGAAACCGAAAAGCCGACTGGGGCAGAGGTGCACCGTGAAAATTCGCCGGGACCGATTCGAAAAACTCGCCGAAGGACATTTCTGGCTCAGCACCACTCCTGAGAAACCGGGAAGCAAGAGTTGGGATTCCGCTCTTCCCCGAATTACATCATGGGTCAAGCTGGGTCTTCGCAACTCTCCCGGGGCCGAGCTTTACTTTTTCAACACCCATTTCGACCACCGGGGAGCTGTGGCACGCCTGGAATCGGCCCGGATCATAAAGAGAAAAATCTCCTCCTTGGGTCCCCGGACGCCGGTGATCCTTACGGGAGATTTCAAGGCGCCACCCGGTTCCCCACCCCACCGGGTTCTCGCCGGAACCGAGGGAAGCGGAACGCCTCTTCTTTACGATTCTTTCGCCGTTCTTCACCCCTCTCCGGCCGCGCAAGAGGGAACGTTTCACGGCTTCAGCAGGAAAGCGGCCGAAGCGAGGATAGACTGGATTCTCTTCTCCGGCGGCTTTAAGGTTCTTGAGGCCTCTATCGACAGGACGAACCAGTCCGGAAGATATCCTTCCGATCACTTCCCGGTTACGGCGGTTCTCGCATTCGAAGAAGAAAGGGGCTCTTCAAAGTGAAGTCTCGTCGTGGACGGCTCCCGTTGGAATTCCGCATTTCGATTCCAAGGAAAGGAATATCATGGAGAAATCGAAGATCAACTTCATTATCGATGTCTTAATGACCCTCTGTATGGCCGCTTTGGCGGGAATCGGATTCCTGGTCAACTACGTCCTCATAACGGGAAAGGAGCGGATCGTCGCCTACGGTCGGCGGGTGGAACTCTACTTTCTCGGAATGGATCGACACCAGTGGGGGGCGATTCATTTCTATTTGGGCCTCGCCCTTCTTGGGCTTCTGGTTCTGCACGTCGTTCTTCACTGGCGGGTTATCGTCGGAATCTACAGACGTCTTGTTGGAAGCGCGGTGGTACGAAAGGCTTTGGCGCTTATCTTCACCCTCACCGTTCTTCTCCTGCTCTCGTTCGCCGTTTTCGCGAAACCCCGGGTGGAAGAAGAATCGGGATTTCTCGGAAAAGGGAAAGCCGCCCCTGTTTCCGGGTTGCGTCGTAGGGGCCGCTGAGAGTCTTCTCTTCTACAGGTCCCATTCCCGGGGAAACGTGTGTTTTCAGCTCGACGAACAAAAGTGGGAAGAAGAAGAAGAGCCCCGGAGCTCGGGAGCGACTGGGTATAAGAAGGAAACCCGGAGGGTAGGCCGAAAAACGCTGTGCGGCGAAGCCCAAGACGCGCTTCGCTGCTTCGCGTCGAAAAAGATTCTTTGGTTGCGGGCGAAATTCATAAAGTCTACAACCACCCAAGGGATATACCGGCCGCGAAATCCAAAAGCAAGTCCGCTTTACAAGCTTGTCGTCGAGCATTTTGAAAGACTCAAGAGTTGTTACAGTACGCGTTTCGAGAAAACCTACGGGCCTTGGTAACCTCATTGGGATGTGACTGTAGAGAAATTTCTCAGCTGCGGCGATTTCCACAAGGGTTTTGCCCGTGTATATTGCGATAGCTGCCGCCACACGTACCTGAGGGCATTCACTTGTTCGGCTCGCGGATTCTGCCCGTCATGCGAAGCCCGACGCCGGGCGCTGTGGACCGAACATGTTATCGAAAACGTACTGCCCCGTGACATGGCCTACCGCATGACGGTCTTCACTCTGCCCAAGGCCATTCGTTCTATATTCCTGAAGGAACGTCGTTTGCTCGGCGCGCTCTCTCAAACCGCCTATGCCTGTACCCGCGATTTTCTCTGCGCTCAGTTCCCCGGGACTCAAGGGGTGCCTTACTTCGTTTGCGTCATACAGTCGTTCGGTAACCTCCTTAATCCCAATCCCCATCTTCACGCCATCGCTTCTGTGGGCATCCGCGATATGGAAGGAATCCTTCACCATGCACCCGAAGGGCTCGACTTCTCTCCCCTCCAAGAATCCTTCCGCCGTGCCACACTCCAGCTCCTGAGAAAGAAAGAGCGCCTCAGTGGAAAGTTCTACAGGTCTATAAGCTCCTGGCGACACAGCGGATTTTCGGTGAGCGCTGACGTTGCCATTCCAGCCGGAAGTACCGCCGATTTGGAGCGTGTCGTGGCTTACAGCCTCAGGCCGCTTCTATCACTCTGCAGATTGGAATACATCTCCGGGGCTCGGACCGCGATTTACTGCGGAACGAATTACCGCCCCGGCTTCAATGCAAACTTTAAAGTCCTCGACCCTTTGGAGCTTCTGGTGCTGCTTTTATATCATACGCCTCGGCCGTATGAAGTACTCATACGTTATTTCGGTGCGGCCTTCTCAAGACGTCGCCGGCAAGAACAGGAAGATCAGGAACACCTTCTGGACGAAGGAACCACCGAGGACTCTCAGCTCGAAGACCAACGACGCCTGTCCTCATGGGCGCGCTTGATTGCGAAGATCTACAACGCTGGCCCTCTTCTTTGTCCTCGTTGCGGCAGCCGTATGCGCGTGATCGCTGTGATCACTGATCCCGAGGTCATTCGGAAAATACTTCGCCATATCGGGCAATGGGATCCCCCGGCAAGAGCACCTCCCGTTCTCTAACCTCCCCAACTTTCCCACAACAACCACACGCTCGCCACGCTTCCGGCAAGACCTCTCGCCGTGGACAGACGGCGTACGTTTCGACCTCACGCAGAAAACCCTATCATAACGCCGGCGGCGGCTCGAAAAGGCACTCCTGGTCCCCTTGTTGCGAACCGCCATGTCTTTCCCCGAGAAAGCGACTATGTTTGTGTGCTCTCAACGCCCCGTGCTTCTTACGAATCTCTTCAACACAATCGGAAACTGTGAGCGTTTTTCATCCTAAAAGCCGCATATAGCGCCCCATAACTGCAACTACGCCTACATCCAGACCATAAGACAGGCTGAGGATTCCTATCGGTAAGGCAGGTACCCGGGTTTCCAACCTCAAGGCCGTCTTCGCTTTTCTCTCCTGACAGCAGCCTGCCCTATCCACCGCCATGAACCATGCTTAATGCTCGGCGGCCCTCCACCACAAAGGCTCGTATGCAACAACGCTCCCACCCCTACATAATGATCCCAAAAGCCGGCCTTCTTAACTATCGCTCAGAGCTCCCGGAGGCTTCCACGATCGCTCAGGCGATCGCAGGCCCGAGGCCGCTCCCCTCATCGCTTCGGGACCAGGCGCATTCTTGCGGTACCCTGGTCACCCTTTGGGGGTGTCGAAAAAGGCCGGAAGGACCGACAACAGGAAAAATGAAGGGGCGCCTGAGGCCGCTCCTGAAATGGTAACGCGCATCCTCGACACCGTCCCTTTGAAAGGAGACTTGTTCGTAAGAAAAAAGAACTTCCTGTATGAGCGACACGGGTTTATCCGCCTAAGAAACCGGAGAAACCGCACGGAAGGGCGGTATGGATGAACTGATCGCGGAAGCAGAACTTCGCCCGACGGTCAGAGGAATCCACCAAGAGAAGAATGATTCAAAAAGAGTAAAGAGCCTGGAATGCGACCCACTGGGCGTCTTTGTGAGGTCCCGTATGTTTAACGAAAGAGCCGGGGAAAAACAGTCCGAAAAGGGCTATCAAATCGAACCTTTTACTTAGTCTCAACTTGAGCGTCACGTCGATCTCCTGGCCTATATCCTGACCGGATGAGCCGGTCGGATCCCTACGCAGGCCTTTGCTTGGGCTGTAGTACCAAGAGTCTTTCTCTTCCGCCAGTCGAAAGAAATGGTAATCTAACTTGGCCGTAAAGTTCTCCACCGGCTTGACGCTGAGACCCGCCTGGTAATCTTCCAAATTGCACCAGCAAAGGATGTTCATTCGACCGTAAAGCTTGTCGCGGGAGCCGAAGACGCTGTCGAAGGTTTCATGGGTACCGTCGTTCGGATCGCTGTCGCCTGAACCATAGGTGAATTCCACACCGATACGGGGCTTCCAAGGAAAAACGAAGGAGTAGCCGAGACGGGCGTTGAGACCGTAAGCTCGGATGTCATCGTCACCCCATTCTCCGAATTGGTATGCAAAGGTCCCGCCGTAGTCGAAATTCTCAAGAAACTCGCCGTCAAAGCGGCTCCCGAAGGTGTGTCTCTCCTCTTTCTCGACCTGCCTTGATCCGCACACCCTTGGAGAATCGCCGCGCTTCTCCGCGAAAAAAAGATCGACGAGAACAGGCAACTTTTTCAAAGTCGCGTAGATGCCGTAAGCGTCGAAGTCATAATGCCTGTCGTCGAAATCCCAGCAATCCGATTCATGTCGGACCCGCCGAGCGAAGATCCCCTCGATACTCACAGGGCCCGTTTCATACAACACTTTTACCCCATCCCAAAAGTACCGCCCTACATTGCCCCACTCGCCGGGTCCCCAAATGCGGCCATCACCGTAGGCTATCCTCTGTCGTCCGACTTTAAAACCGAAAGGCGTGGCGCAGATACGTCTCCATTCCACAAAGGCCTGCCTCAAATCAAAAGGATTTTCGTCTGGACTCTTTCCGCCGAAATCATCGACGCTGAAGTCTGATCCCCATACGTGGGCATCTTGGAACTCGACAAAAGCGTGAAGATTCTTTTTTATGAGGTAATCCATATTCAGACGGAACCGTTCCAACAGAAACCCATCTTCGGTATCTTCACCGTAGGTTTTGCGGTTATAGTGGTTCTGAAACTCATAGCGCACCCTCAGGCTGCCTCCGAACGACAGAATCCCAGGCCCCGCAGGTATGTCCTTTATGTGGGACCAAAAGCGGTCTTCAAAGGTCTCTTTTGGGCGACTCTCTTTTTCGGCCCGGATTTCCTCCGCCGACCCGCCTCTCACGGCGCCGGTCCACGAAAAAAGAAGTGAGAAAAAAGACAATGTCGAAAGAAAATTCCTAGGTGCTCCGCCCATGGTTTATGTCTCCTCCTCAATTTCTGCCCGTCGACGGCCGTTTCCCGGTTCCTTCCGGCCACTTCTTCCGTCGCAGGAGGCCGGTCCGGAACGTCTACCTGGCTCCTTTCCGCAGCGCCTCTTTCAGGTACCGCTTATCCGTCGAAACAGCGAAATCGGGAAGAAACGCAATCGTCCCTTCCTCTTTCAAAAAGACCGCCGTTCGCCTGAGACTTTCAACAGTTAGGGAATCAAGTCCGACCTCGTAGGAGTGGTGGCTCATTGCCCGTTCGGCGAGAGGAGCACTCAAACTTGTCAGTTGGGCGATGATCTCCGCCGCTTCCTTTCGGTGCAGCGAAATAAACTCCGAAGCCTTAATCAAAGCGCGAAGGAATCTCACGGCTTGAAGATGTCTTGATTCCAAGAAGCTTTTTCTTGCGACCAAAAGTATAGGGTAACTGTTTCCCAAGCCTTCGAGTGTGGCAAGTTCTCGAGCTCCTTTGCTCTCAGCCACGGACGGCGTGGGTTCGCTTGCGACGAAAGCGTCAACCGAACCTGTGAAAAGTGCCTCGGGCATGTCGGCAGGTCTCATATCGACGATCGCAATCCTAGGGGGATCAATACGGTGAGCCTTGAGAAACCGCAGGAAACCTCCGAACGTGGACGTTCCTTTCTTAACGGCCACGCGTTTCCCGAGAAGTTGCGCCGCCTCCTTTATAGGAGAATCGGGAGCGACAACAATTCGGTGGCGCCTTTCACCCCCGCCGTGGCTTGCGATGATCCTCACGGGGGCCCCACGAGAGACCGCGATGACCGCCGTCGCGTCGCCCATAGTGCCGATGTCCGCAGAAGCTGCATAAAGTGTTTCCGAGCATGCCGGACCGCTGGTAAAACGGATCGGCTTCACAAAAACCCCTTCCCGGGCGAAGTAACCTTTCTCGATCGCGATTATGCTTGCGGCATCGGCCACGCGATCCTGATATGCAAACCTGACGGGAGGCGTTTTTACGGCCTGTGGTTTCTTCCGAAGGCAAATTAGGAGAGAAATGCAAGCCGCAGCCACAAAGACCAAAAGCACATAAAGAAGAAGGGCGCGGGCGGATGTTGATCGTTTCATTCCCTACTCCTCGTACCGCTTGTCGGGAATGATTTTGACAACAGATGCCGAAGGCCCGCCTTCTTCCGTCCGGCCGTGCGCAAGCTTTCGGCGGACGGTTTCAGAGAAGTCGCGCACTTCCGTCGAGGAGCGACTTCGAGGCCTGCAAAAGGGAATCGTCATTTCACAGCGCACGCTTCCAGGCGGCCGGCCGAGTACGACGATGCGGTCACCCAGGTACACCGCTTCTTCCACGCTGTGCGTCACAAAAACAACCGTCTTCTTGTGCAATGCCAATATCTCGAGAAGTTCGTCCTGAAGCTGTTCCCGTGTTATCGCGTCGAGGGCGCCGAAAGGCTCGTCCATAAGCAAAACCTCAGGGTCCATGGCCAAAACACGGGCGATCGCCACCCTTTGCTGCATCCCAACTGAAAGTTCATGGGGCCGCGCGCAGGAGAAGGTCTCAAGACCCACCAGGCGCAAGAATCGGGCTGCCTTTTCGGTACGCTCGGGAAGCGGCATCCCCAGATTGCGAAGCCCGAACTCCACGTTTTCAAGCGCCGTCAGCCAGGGGAAAAGTGTAGGTTGTTGAAAGACCACGCCGCGATCCGTGCCCGGACCTTTCACCTCCCGATTTTGAAAGAAGATCCGGCCCGACGTCGGCATTTCGAATCCGGCAATCAGGTTCAAAAGAGTGGTTTTACCCGAGCCGCTTTGCCCGACAACGCAGACGAATTCATTCTCGCCGACAAACAGATTCACGTTGTCAAGAGCTCTTACGACTCGCCCGTTTTCTCCGTCCGTGAATATCTTTTTGACCTCTACAACTCTTATCATTCAGCCGATCCGTTACGCGTGAGCCCCCACCGCTCGACGGTCCGCCGCTCGATGGGCGCAAAAACAGCGCGCTCTATCAACAACCCAATAGCACATATGACAACGATACAGACAAAGGCCGATGTGTAATCAAGCGTCCAGCGCGCCTGAATTATGGAATAGCCCAAACCAGTGCCCGTCCCGACGACCATCTCCCCTGCGACCAGAACACGCCACCCGTTGCCGACTCCAATACGGAGACCGCTGAGTATCTGAGGCATCGCACCCGGTAGAAGTACACGAAGAAAGAGACACCGTCTGTCCGCTCCCAACATTAGAGCGGCTCGAAGGTACATTGAATCGACCCTCTTTACTCCGGCGGCCACGCTGATCGCAACAGGAGCAAAAGCCGTAACGGCTATCATGAACACGGTGGCCTCCGAACCGACTCCGAAAAACAGGATCGCTACCGGAATCCAAGCCAAGCCCGGTACGAGTTGTATCATATGAACGGGCGGCATACCGATGCGTTCGAATATACTCCACCAGCCAGCTGCGACACCAAAAGCAACTCCAGAGAAGGCGGCTATGATAAAACCGACCACCCAGCGAAGAAGGCTATGGAGTGTATGGGCATAAATGGAAAGGCCGAGAAGCGGAGAGCCGCTAAGGAGAGCGAAACCGTGGCGAGCGGTATCCAACGGAGTAGGAAAGGGTACGTCACGCAGCGCCGTAACCGCCAGGGCGCAGACCTCCCACACCCCGACTAAAAAAACGAAAGGCGTGAGAGCCAAAACAAGTCGACGGAGCATCTTACTCATCTTATACGTTTTCGATTGCTTACTGCGTCTTCTCGAAAAGGACCGCATGATTCGTACAGCTCCATTCACTCGCTGTTGTGCAACCCCAGCACCCGCGGGTACGTTCTCCGGAAATCATTGAGAAGTTTTCTTTCCCCTCGAAGCGACGTTACGGGTTGTGCCCACAAGCGCTTTAGCTGCGGTCAAAAGTTCTTCGATGGCCTTCTGATACTCCTCGAGCGTCAAGACCCATTGCGCAAGACATTGCCTCCCGCTTTTCGTGAGGCGATAGAGTCGTTTCGGAGGACCCCCGGCTGCCAGATCCCATGAGGAACTCACAAGCTCCCGGTGCTCCATGGATTTGAGCGTTCGATAGACCCCTGTGGGATCGGGCTTTCGTCCCTTTGAGATGTGAAAGTCGCCGAGGCGTTTCGCGATTCTGTAGCCGTGAAGCGGTCCTTCTGAAAGAACGGTCAAGACGGCCGGTTGAATCAGTTTGGTGAGAGTCGTTCCGGTACAAGGACATGAAGGTGAAAACATTAGTGGAGCTCCTCCTCTATAGGACATAGTCCACTAGTCAGCCTACTTCACCTCCATTTCTCAGTCAATACCCGGGTAACCCTAAAGAATCGAGTCTAAGGAGGAGCGACGGTCGCTGGTTTCGCCGCTACGTGGTTATGGCCCGGGAACTCCGTACCGCGATCTTCGGCTGGCTGGTCGAACGTGAAGACGGAAAGCTCTAGCCCGCGACCTTTCTCCTCAACGGAAAGGATCGGCTCCAGGACAAGGGGATTTCAGACATGCGCTGGAGAAGGTACAAGAAAATAATATGTTCCTTCGGCTTGCATTTGGGGCTGGCTCTCCTTCCGGCCGGTTGCTTCAGCCACAACCCTGAAGGGTATGAAGCAGCGGAAAACCGGAAAAATCTTTGTTTTCGCGAAACCCCGGGTGGAAGAAGAATCGGGATTTCTCGGAAAAGGGAAAGCCGCCCCTGTTTCCGGGTTGCGTCGTAGGGGCCGCTGAGAGTCTTCTCTTCTACAGGTCCCATTCCCGGGGAAACGTGTGTTTTCAGCTCGACGAACAAAAGTGGGAAGAAGAAGAAGAGCCCCGGAGCTCGGGAGCGACTGGGTATAAGAAGGAAACCCGGAGGGTAGGCCGAAAAACGCTGTGCGGCGAAGCCCAAGACGCGCTTCGCTGCTTCGCGTCGAAAAAGATTCTTTGGTTGCGGGCGAAATTCATAAAGTCTACAACCACCCAAGGGATATACCGGCCGCGAAATCCAAAAGCAAGTCCGCTTTACAAGCTTGTCGTCGAGCATTTTGAAAGACTCAAGAGTTGTTACAGTACGCGTTTCGAGAAAACCTACGGGCCTTGGTAACCTCATTGGGATGTGACTGTAGAGAAATTTCTCAGCTGCGGCGATTTCCACAAGGGTTTTGCCCGTGTATATTGCGATAGCTGCCGCCACACGTACCTGAGGGCATTCACTTGTTCGGCTCGCGGATTCTGCCCGTCATGCGAAGCCCGACGCCGGGCGCTGTGGACCGAACATGTTATCGAAAACGTACTGCCCCGTGACATGGCCTACCGCATGACGGTCTTCACTCTGCCCAAGGCCATTCGTTCTATATTCCTGAAGGAACGTCGTTTGCTCGGCGCGCTCTCTCAAACCGCCTATGCCTGTACCCGCGATTTTCTCTGCGCTCAGTTCCCCGGGACTCAAGGGGTGCCTTACTTCGTTTGCGTCATACAGTCGTTCGGTAACCTCCTTAATCCCAATCCCCATCTTCACGCCATCGCTTCTGTGGGCATCCGCGATATGGAAGGAATCCTTCACCATGCACCCGAAGGGCTCGACTTCTCTCCCCTCCAAGAATCCTTCCGCCGTGCCACACTCCAGCTCCTGAGAAAGAAAGAGCGCCTCAGTGGAAAGTTCTACAGGTCTATAAGCTCCTGGCGACACAGCGGATTTTCGGTGAGCGCTGACGTTGCCATTCCAGCCGGAAGTACCGCCGATTTGGAGCGTGTCGTGGCTTACAGCCTCAGGCCGCTTCTATCACTCTGCAGATTGGAATACATCTCCGGGGCTCGGACCGCGATTTACTGCGGAACGAATTACCGCCCCGGCTTCAATGCAAACTTTAAAGTCCTCGACCCTTTGGAGCTTCTGGTGCTGCTTTTATATCATACGCCTCGGCCGTATGAAGTACTCATACGTTATTTCGGTGCGGCCTTCTCAAGACGTCGCCGGCAAGAACAGGAAGATCAGGAACACCTTCTGGACGAAGGAACCACCGAGGACTCTCAGCTCGAAGACCAACGACGCCTGTCCTCATGGGCGCGCTTGATTGCGAAGATCTACAACGCTGGCCCTCTTCTTTGTCCTCGTTGCGGCAGCCGTATGCGCGTGATCGCTGTGATCACTGATCCCGAGGTCATTCGGAAAATACTTCGCCATATCGGGCAATGGGATCCCCCGGCAAGAGCACCTCCCGTTCTCTAACCTCCCCAACTTTCCCACAACAACCACACGCTCGCCACGCTTCCGGCAAGACCTCTCGCCGTGGACAGACGGCGTACGTTTCGACCTCACGCAGAAAACCCTATCATAACGCCGGCGGCGGCTCGAAAAGGCACTCCTGGTCCCCTTGTTGCGAACCGCCATGTCTTTCCCCGAGAAAGCGACTATGTTTGTGTGCTCTCAACGCCCCGCGCTTCTTACGAATCTCCACCCTCACCAAGGCTGAAGTTGCAAGTCGAAAGGAGAAAAGATCTCG
>CAZGYL010000122.1:0-10764 GCA_964529985.1 uncultured Planctomycetia bacterium
TGTCCCTCGATCCTGATCCCCAGCGGCCCTTTTCCGTACTTGACCAGCCGGCCGCCGCGTATGATTTCCCGCGCAAGATCGGCATCGAAGTAAGCGGCGCGGGGGGCAAGGCCGCCTAAATCCACCATGCCGAGCAGCTTACCCTTGCAGGTACGGAGCCACCGTTTGTCTGGAAAATCGCGTTCGCCGCTGTAACACTCCCTGCCCCTGTATCTAAGGTCGATATCAGCACAAAGCCCGGAGGAGTGAATGTGGCGCGTAGGCTCAGTGTGCCCCCACAGGATTTTTCCGGTTTTTGCATCGACAAGGCACATGGAGTTTCGCTTATGGGGAGGTTCGATGCCGTAGTAGATCTCAAGACCCGGGCGATCGTAATCAATGTCTCCCACATACGCGTGGTCGGGGTGGCCCAATCCCGTGGACCAGAGCCCCTTACCGTTGTCGTCGACCACAGCCGAGCCGATCACAATCTCTTCGCGTCCGTCGCCGTCCACGTCGGCCGCGTGCATCCAGTGAGCCCCTTGCCCCCAGAAAGAACGCGCCTCCCGGTCGTTCGACCACCGCCACACCTCGGAGAGCCGGCCGTCGCTGTATCGGAAAGCTACGAGCACGATCAAGCCGTACGTGCCCCGTTCCATGATCAAGTACGGATTGCGGCCGTCCAAGTAGGCGACGCACAGTTGATTGCGGGAAGCGAAGTTGTAGGCCGAGCGCCCTGTAAAGAGAGAGCGCGGAATCCAATCGGTTTTAGTGATCACCTTACCTGTCATCCCGTCCAGAATCGCAAGATATTCAGGCCCTGTCTGCACCCTTCCGTCGGGCCCGCGCGGATCTCCTTCCCCGATCTTGCACGCCACCTCCGCCTTCCCATCGCCGTTAAGATCGTAAACGACATAGGGAGAATACCAGATTCCTCTTTCAATCGCCCACGATAGGTCATACCGCCACAGGAACGTCCCGTCGTGCAGGTACGCCTCAAGTTTATAAGTGCCGGGACTACGCCTCCAGTAACGCACGTAGGGATCGATGTTGTCGTTCGGTTGCTTGATCACGAAATCATAACGCCCGTCACCGTCGAGATCGGCGATCCCCACCTTCTGAAAGGTATATGGACCTTTAAGCCTGATACGGCGAAAGAGCCCTCCAGCCGAGCGGTCGATGCCGGCTGCACGCGAACGAAGCCGCTCTTTTCCTCCTACAACGGGGCGGACGAAATACCCCAGCTCCCCCGGCTTATCACGCGGGCGTTTGTCCACGAAATCGCAAGTCTTTACAACAGGCTTATCATTGAGTTTTTCCTGGAGCCCGTCGGACCACCTCCGGTAAACGTTAAAACCTATGCCGGAGGGATCCGTTCCGAGCAGGCGCCATCCGATATAAACACTCCCGTCTCCCCGCGGAAATGCGATTACGCCGCGGTCCAGTTTTTCGCGTACAAGAGGCGCCGCTTGAAGCGCACTACCGAAAACAAAAAGAAAAGCCGTAGAAAGAATAAAGTCCGCAAAGTCTTTTTTGTGTTTCAGCGCCATGAAAGCCTCCGCCCGTCTCCTGCTCTTTTCTTCCGAATGGGTCACTCTTTCTGAAGCTCTTCGACCCAAGGGGCCGCAAAGAGGTAATCACCTGAGCCCACCGTGCAACAAAGCACATTGCGCCCGGCGGTCCGCACGCTGAGAACGCCTGGCGGCCGGGGCGCTCCTTCGGCGGTCTTAAGCTCGACTGTGCCCTCAGTCACAGGGCCCTCGCCGCGTTTGGGAACGTACACGGCGGCGGTGCAATTAGCAGGTACTCTTAGTGCGAGGAGAAATCTGTCGTTCTCCAAACGCCAAGCCACCCTTATTTCGCCTCGCGCACTCTTGTAAGCGGCATTGACCCAGGTCAGGCCGCCGCCCGGCTCCGGCCTCACCGTGAATCTTTTCCACCCCGGTTGGGACGGATCGGGGTTCAAGCCGGCCGCGTGACGCCAAACCCACTCTGCGACCGAACCGAAGGCATAATGGTTGAAAGAGTTCATTCCCGGATTTTGGAAACCGCGGCCTTCCAGGTATCCGTCCCATCTCTCCCAGATTGTTGTAGCACCGTGGTCAAGCATGTAGCCCCATGACGGGAATCGCCGGTCCAAGACCAAGCGATACGCTATGTCGCTGCGACCGCAGCGGCTTAAAGCTTCCAGCGTACGTACGGTTGTTTGAATGCCGGTTGTCAGGTGCCAGTCCCGCTCCCGTATCGCTGAAACAAGGCGCTTGAGAACTGCACTTCTGAGCTTCTCAGGCACTAAACCGAAAGCAAGGGCGAGGCCGTAGCCCGCTTGGGTGTCTCCTTTGATAAGACCGGTCGGGCTTCCGTACCATTCCCAGAAGGCCCGCGCTGTTTCGCGGGCAAGGCGCATGTAAAGATCACTCAGTTTTTTCTTCCCGGCCGCTTTCGCCATACGGGCCAGGAGCTCTACGCCCTTTGCAAAAAAAGCGCTGGCAAGCTCGTCCGTAGGAAGAGAGCAACCGGAGCTTCGCCACCCGGGCGCCCGTATTCTGTCTCCATTAAGCCAGTCGCCGTAGTTGTTCCCGCGGTTCCCGGTCCAAACAAGACCGGGACTTTGAATCCTTACGTATTCGATCCACCTGCGAGCCGATTCAAAATGTCGCTTCACAAGCGCTGTGTCCGAATAATTGACGTAAACACGCCAGGGCACAAAAACTCCTGCGTCCGCCCAGCAGGGGGCCCCGGAAAAGCGGGTCGCCGAGTCGTAAGGGTGCGGTGCGAAATCCGGAAATCTCCCGTCCGGCGCCTGGTCATCTTCCATGTCCGTAATCCATTTGCGCAGAAACGCCTGCATATCCATAAAGAAGCATGCAGTCTGGCAGAAGACCTGCGCGTCACCCATCCAGCCGAGCCGTTCGTCACGCTGCGGGCAGTCGGTGGGCATACCGTGCAGATTGCTTCGCTGCGTCCAAAGCACAGCCTTCATGAGCCGGTTAAGGAGTGTGGAAGAGGAAATAAAAGAGCCGGCAAGCGGAGCGTCAGACGATACTGCGCAAGCACGCATGGAAAGCAATGGAGGCGGGTTCTTGAGGCCTGAAATCTCAACGTATCTGAATCCGTGATAAGTAAAATGCGGCTCAAAGATCTCGTTGCCTGAACCTTTGCATATGTAGACGTCTTCCTGGCGGGCGCCGAAAGGCCCCTTAATGCGCAAATTGTCCCGGTAAAGCTTGCCGTCGGGGGTGAGGACTTCTCCGTGACGCAGGCGGATCCGAGTGCCGCGGGGTTGGTTCAATTCGAGGCGCATCCAACCTGCGAGGTTTTGGCCGACGTCTACAATGTACGTATTTTCCGCGATCCGCCTTATCGACCGCGGCACAAGCCTGCGCACAATCCTGATAGGTTGGTTGGGCTGTGGGACCAAGCGCGTTGCGATCCGCGGCACGGCTTCCACGGGCTTCCAGGCGGAATCGTCGAAACCGGGCAGATCCCAACCCGGGATTTCTTTACGGGCGTCGTAAACCTCGCCGTCGAGAATGCACGCCTTGCGAATGGGCCCATCGATAAAACCGCGCCAAGAAGGATCGGATTTTATGACTTCTTTTGTGCCGTCCTTATAAAAGATGACCAACCTGCACCTGAAACGCGGTTTGATCCCGTAAATTCCACGCAGCGGTCCCTGGTAGAACACTTGGCTGAGGCCCACTCTGCCTGCATACCAGCCGTCGCCCAAGATCACCCCGAGGGCGTTTTCGCCTTTTCTGAGCAGATCGGTAACCGGATACGCCTGATATTGCACTCGGCGGTGATAATCGGTCATCTCAGGGGCAAGCATATGATCGCCGACCCTCCGCCCGTTAAGCCGCGCTTCGTAAAGCCCCAGCGAGGTGGCGTAGAGAATGGCTTCGCGAACAGGTTTCTCCACAGTAAAGCTGCGCCGCAGGAGAGGGCAGGGGAGGGGAGTCTTGAGGGCCGCCCGCCTGGAAACTCTAATCCCGTCCGTCAAATACTTTTTCGCCCACGCTCCGGCCTCTATTGAATCCGACGCGGTGACCGCCCCACCTAGGGCTACGTTCACGTTCCCTGAAAGCACCTCCAATTCGGCCAACGCAAAAGCATAACGGCCGTCCTTGCGCCGTCCCAAACGCGTAACAACGAGTCTGACGTATCTTGCGGTCTGAGCGGGAAACCGAAAAGTAAGAGGTTTCGTGCCGGGTGGGGGAACATCGGCCTCGGTGCAGTCGACAACGGTCGTGAAACGCGAAAAAGTCTTTTCGTCCGACACGTCCACCCTGAAGCGCTTGGGAAAAAGGAATCCCGGAGTGTCGCCGGACCAATCAAAAGGCCTTGCCGGAAACAGGCGGACCCCGTTTATTCGGGTAGGCTCTGCCAGATCGACGACAACCCATGCGGTTGCAGCCTCTGTGTCTACAAGAGCGCTGTGGTAACCGTTGTGGTCGCGTATGGCAGGATCCGAAGGCCCGGGAGCCCCGATCCAGTACGCCTGCCACTGCTCTTCGCTCGCAGGACCTATCCTGAAAAAGGCGGGGGCGCTCCACGGTGAGACCCTTCCGACCTCATCCCAAAGACGGACCTGCCACCAAACACATTCGTCGCAGGGAGGAAGATCTCCGCCGTAGGGTATATCACGTTGGCACCCGGAGTTGACCTTCCCTGTATCCCACAGGTCGAAATCGCCCGACAGAAGCGATTCCCGCGAAGAAGCGGCTGCGATTTGATACGCGGTTTGTCTCCGTGATCTGCCCCTGGCCTCCATGCACCAGCTGAGCCGCAGGTCTTCAGGCCGGACGGCCTGAGGGTTGGAGAGTGCGTTTACCCTCAGATCGCAGGGGAAAAACCATTTATCCCGGGATTCCGCAGAAAGCAAGCAGGCCCAGAACAGGAGGCCTTTCACCAGGGTGAGCCGTTTCATGGTGCATACCTTCCGCTTGTTTGTCCGGTATGTCCTTTTTCTACTTCGCTGTAAACACGTAATGCCCGGCGTCGATCTCAAAAACCACCGAATCGCCTGTTATCGCCTTGAAAGAGACGCCCGGAGTCTCTCCGATGACTTTCCCGGCTTTAAGGAGCGCTTTGCCGCTTTCGCTTACAAAGGCGGTTTTTGGATTCCGGGTCGGAAGGTGGACCTCTGCTGTTGTATTGGCGGGAATGCGCACCTCGAGCCGGAGCTCCTTACCCCTGCGTTCCCAGTAACACCAAATCATACCGTACATGGAGTGGTAGGAGGCTCTCGCCCAGCGCAGTCGGCCTACGGGATGCGGATGCACGATAACGCGTTTGAAGCCCGGTTCTTCAGGGTCGTTCCTCAACCCCGCGAGACCCTCGTAAAACCATTGAACCACAGATCCGAAGCAGAAGTGATTCCTGGAGTTCATGCCGGGCCCTTTCTTGTCGCTGTCCCAGAGCTCCCAGATCGTGGTGGCCCCTTTCTCGATCATGTAACCCCAGGAAGGAAACGTTCTCTGGGTGACCACCCGCCAGGCGGTCTCGGCTTTACCGAAGGCCTCAAGCACAGGCAGAATGTAAGCCGTTCCCAGGAATCCGGTCGAGTGGTGATACCCGCGCTTGACCACATCCTCATGAAGTTTCTTGAAGACTTTTGTGCGCTGGTCCGGAGGAGTTATCCCGAAGGCCAGCGGCAGGATCTGCGCGGTTTGGGTTTTCCCGGGATACCAGCCCGTCTTGCGGTCGAGGTACGCGGCGTTGAAGGCCTCAGCGATTCTCTCGGCCAGTTTACCGTACCGCTCGGCTTCTTTTTCCTTACCGATCGCCGCAGCCATACGCGAAAGAAGCTTGGTTGACCAGTAGTAATAGGCCGCACCGATGGGTTTCTTGGGCGACGGCACAACCGCCACCCAGTCTCCGTAGCCTTCACGCTCGTAAAGGTCGCCCTTTGCGTGGCGGCGCATGTACTCGACCCATGCGGCCATGGAATCGAAATTTTCCTCGATTATTCTCTTGTCCCCGTAAAACCTGTACACGGTCCACGGAATCACTGTCACCGCGTCCCCCCAGCCCGGTTTCGCCGGACCGCTTACCACCGCAACAGGTGATACATCGGTCGTATGCCCATCTTCGCCTTGGGAATCGCGGATGTCCCGCATCCATTTCGTGTAGAAAGTGGCAAGGTCCATGTTCCAACAGGAAGTGGGGGCGAAAAGTTGTGCGTCGCCCATCCACCCGAGTCTCTCGTCGCGCTGGGGGCAATCGGTGGGAACGCTGTAAAGATTCGACCGCTGGCCCCACAGGGTATTGCGCCAAATATGGTTGATGAGCTCGTCGGAGCACCGGAACTTACCTGCAAACGGTGCCGCTGTATGCATGACTCTGAAAACAAGCGCGTCCGCAGGGGGGGCGCCGGGATAGCCTGTCAGCTCGGCGTAGCGGAAGCCGCGGTAGGTGAAACGCGGCTCCCAATACTCAACACCTTCTCCGCGGCATATGTAAATGTCCGTAGCTTTGGCTGACCGGTAATTGGCCGTGTAAATCGTGCCGTCCGGGTTCAGCACCTCGGCAAAACGGATCTTGATTCGAGTACCCCTGGAGGCCTTGACTTTGAGGCGCACTCTTCCGGCGGCGTTCTGGCCGAAGTCAAAAACGTAGACGCCCGGCAGGGGCTCTGTAATCCGCTTCACCGTGAGTTCTTGAGTAACCCGAATGGGGTAGGTCTGCTGCGCGATAAGGTTGTAGGAAACCTGCTCGAGGAGCTCAACAGGCTTCCAGCCCTTGTCGTTGAAACCGGGTAGGTCCCAACCCGGAGTCTCAAGCCGGGCGTCGTAAACCTCTCCGTCGTAGAAGCTGTTGTCAAGGATCGGGGAGAAATTCCACTTCCAGGAGCGATCGGTCGTCACCACGACTTTCTTTCCGCCTTTAGTTGTGACCTCGAGCTGAAGCAGGCAACGCAGCGGCCCCTTACCGAACATGAACCTGCCTGCCCAGCCCAGGCCTCCCGACCACCAGCCGTTGCCGAGAATAAGCCCCACAGCATTCGGACCTTTTTTCAGCAACTCTGTTACGTCATATGTCTGATACTGCAGGCGCTTGGAATAAAGCGTCCAGCCGGGCGTAAAGACATCTCCGCCGACACGCTTGCCGTTTATGCGGAGCTCGTAAAGTCCGAGGCCGGTTACGTAAACGCGTGCGCGTTGTACTTCGTGGGGGAGGCTGAACTCTTTGCGAACCATAACCGAGCGCAATCTTTCTGCAGGTGCGGTGGGTTTTCCCCAAGGTTGGTCTCCATAACGGCCGACTACGGCGGCTTTAACCCACGCCGTGTCGTTGAAGCCCGGAGTCTGCCAATCTTTTTGCGGTTCAGAGCTTGCTTTCCAGGAAGAATCCGTTGAAAAGTCGTAGGTCGTGCCGTCTTCAAACCAAATACGAAGCCCGAGGATCACACCGCATGGGCCGGCCCCGTTGCGCGCCTGCACAGCGATTGAGTTCCGTCCTGGACGCAGCTTGTCTGCGATATCAAATTGGCAAAGATTCCGCCAACTGCCGTGTTGACCGATCCGAGCTCCGTTTACAAAAAGTATCAGTTGGTCATCGGCGGCAGCCTGAACCATCGCGCGCTTGATCTTCTTGTCCGCAGGCAGTTTGAAAGTACCCCGTAGGAATACAACCTGCCCGTCGGCCTTTGCAGTGGGGTGCCAAATCCAGTGCTTGAGCGGAACCCGGGGCTCCTTGGGCTGGCCGGGTCCTGCTGCGATCCACCGCGCTTTCCAATCCGTGGGCGAAAGCAGTGCCGTTTCGAACCATACGGGCGGAGCGTACGGGGACACCTTGCCGTTCTGATCCCAAGTGCGGACAGTCCAAAAATAGCGCGTTCGCGAGCGGAGAGGCTTCCCTTGATAAACCACATGTATCGATCGATCCGAGACCACTTTCCCTGAATCCCACATGTTGGGTCGGCCCCGGCGAAGAGCTTCCAGGCTGTCAGCCACCAGAATCTGATAGGCGGATTGCTTTGCGTCCCGCCTGTCGTCTTGTACCTCCCAGGAGAAGCGCGGCGCGCGGACATCAATGCCTAAAGGGCGGGCCTGGTACTCGCAGCGCAGATTGCGGGGTGCCTCAAGCCCCACAGGCACCGCTTCAACCGCGTCAACAGCAACAATGCCGCCAAGCAGGAAAATCACAAACAAAATGACCGTACGTTCCTCGACCCGGAAGACACTGCGGCTCGGATGGTTTTTGCCTTGCATAACTTTGCCTCCTTCAACCTCGGGCTCAGCCTCCGCAAGCCTGCTCTTCCGCAGGCCGCCGCGGGGAGCCTCTCGAACTCATAACGAGCTTGCTGAGCTTGTGATTCTCCCGGGCAGTATACTTCAAGGTCAGGGGGCTCGGACAGGGCGGACGCACCGGTGTTCGGCCGGTGGTTGCCGGGCAGGTGCGGGTGGGGTACTTTAAGCTGGCACCGGCGGCTGCAGGAGGTACAGGCGTGGAGGAGCTTCGCGGCAAGACGGCGCTTGTAACAGGCGCGGCGAAACGGCTCGGTAGGGCGGTAGCCGAGGCGCTTGCACGGGAAGGCGTTGACGTTGTGGTCCATTACAAGAGCAGTGAAGCTGAGGCTTTCGAACTTTGCCGGCGCCTCCAAGCGCAAGGAAGGCGGGCATGGGCTGTGTCAGGGGATCTGGCGGACCCACAAGTCCCTGAAGATCTCTTCAGCCGTGCATGGTCGCTTTCAGGCGGCCTGCAGTATGTGGTCAACTGCGCCGCTTCTTTTCCTTCCCACGACATTTGGGAGGCGCAGCCCGAGGATTTTCACCACCAGCTGCAGCTGAACGCCCTTGCACCGTTTCTGCTGGGACGGGCTCTTGCACGCCGGGCTGAAAGGGGTTGCGTAGTGAATTTTCTTGACAGCTCGGTGGTGTACCCGAGCCGGTATCGTGTACCCTACCACCTGAGCAAGCAAGCACTTCTTGATTTGACCCGCACTATGGCGCTTGCTTTTGCTCCGAAGATCCGGGTCAATGCGGTTGCTCCCGGGCCTGTGCTTCGTCCACCGGGCAAGGGCGCGGAGTTCCTTGAAGCGAGAGCACGCGATTTACCCCTCGGAAGAGTGGGCCGGCCGGAAGACGTCGTAAAGGCTGTGCTCTTCCTTCTTGAGAGCGATTTTGTAACGGGTCAGGTGATTTTTGTGGACGGCGGCGACCATATCGGGCGGGGGCTTACAAGAGGCGGGGCGGAATGAGCTCGGACGAGATTCACATTCGAGATCTACATTTGCGTTGTATTGTGGGCGTCTTTGAAACCGAACGCAGGAAACTTCAAGACGTGGTTCTCAACATCACGCTTTACGCCGACCTGGCTCGTTCAGGCAGGACGGACAGGATCGAAGACACGGTCGATTATAAAGCCGTGAAGAATCGTGTAATCGAGGTTGTAGAGAACTCCAACTACCATCTTCTCGAAGCGCTCGCAGAACGTGTCGCACAGGTTTGCCTTGACGAACCCCGGGTGGCTGCAGTCGAAGTTACGGTGGATAAGCCCGGAGCGCTGCGGTTTGCGCGCAGCGTAGCGGTCACGATCCGGAGAAAAGGGAAGCCGGCCGGGAGGCAGGAGTCGTAGTGATTATGAAAGCCGAAAGGCGGAAAGCCGTGGAGGTATTCATCGGCGTGGGGTCGGATATCGCGCCTGAGGAAAATGTCCCCGCCGCGCTCGTCCGTCTCAAGCGTTTCGTGAAGATCAAGGCCGTCTCCACCTTTTATCGCACCCCGCCTCTCGGGCGGCCTCAGGATCCTCCTTTTTACAATGGAGTCGTTCTGGGTGAAACCGGCCTGAGCCCGAGAGAGCTCAAGTATTCGGTCTTGCGGCCGATCGAAGAGGCGCTGGGACGGGTGCGTACACATGATAGGTACGGGCCGAGGCCGGTCGACCTGGATATACTCTTATACGGGCGGGAGGTCGTTCGGGAACCCGACCTCTGTATACCCGACCCCGATCTGAAGGCGCGGGCGTTTCTGGCCCGAGCGGTTTTGGAACTGGCTCCTGATCTTATTCTGCCAGATACGGGCGAGCTTCTTGCAGAAGTCGCGCCTCAGAGCGAACCGGAACCTCTTGAGGAGTTTACCGAGAGGCTGAAGAGAACTTTACTGGGCTTGGCTTGAGGGTGTCTGTGGACTTAAGCGGTGATCCGAGATGACAGACAGCGAAAAGAGAATCGGGAACTTCGACCCGCCCGAAGGCTGCGGACCCTTATCGGAACGCGAGAAACGTATAGCCGAGTTGGTGCGGCGCTTATTGATTGAGCTTGGAGAAGATCCGCAGCGCGAGGGTTTGCAGAAGACTCCCCTTAGAGTAGCGCGCTCTCTGCTTTTTCTTACAAGCGGATACGGGCGCGATCCCAAAGAGGTGGTGAACAACGCGGTTTTTGAATCTCACGCCAACAACATGATAATCGTGCGCGATATCGAGGTTTTCAGTCTTTGCGAGCATCATATGCTGCCTTTTTTCGGCAGGTGCCATATCGGGTATATAGCACGGAAGCAGGTTCTCGGTGCAAGCAAGCTTGCAAGAATAGTGGACCTTTATGCGCGCAGGCTGCAGATCCAAGAACGTCTTACAGCCCAAGTCGCACGCCAGATACAGCATGCCGTGGACGCCGAGGGGGTGGGGGTGGTCATGGAGTGCCGCCACCTGTGCATGATGATGCGGGGGGTTGAAAAACAGAATTCGGTCATGACCACGTCTTCGGTACTGGGAAGTTTTCATGACGACGCGGCGACGCGCACCGAATTCCTGAATTTGATAGGACGTCAGACAGGCTGATTA
>CAZGYL010000123.1:0-10686 GCA_964529985.1 uncultured Planctomycetia bacterium
CCAGGCGCCCCGAGTCCGGTTTTGGCAAAAAGCCAAAACCGGAAGGTAGTTATTGAATGAGGCACTATACACGAGGCTCCAGGGTGATCGAGCCTTCGTTCCTGTCCCGCCGCTTTAAGATCTCCTCGGAGATGGCCGTGTTTGCAGCTCGAGCGTCCAAGAAGCCCACCAAGCGGCGGTCTTCTTTTGAACGCACAACAGGCATTCCCTCCAACCTGAGCAAACGGAGCTTTTCAAGGGCCTCGCTCAGGGGTGTATCCGGGGTTGTGACCTCCTGCGCCGGCTCCATTAGATCGTAGGCCACAAGAAGCTCTTGAAAGCCCTGACTCGCTACCGCTTCTTTGATTTCTTGCAAGGTGATCAAACCCAGGAGGTTCCGGTCCCGATCGACCACCGGGAAGGTGACGGCGCTCGTTTCAGCAAAAGTCTTAAGAATATCTCCCAGACGGGCGTCTTCGGGAAGGACGGGCGGCTCCGGATCCATAACCTGCCCCACGCTGTAGCTCCTGATCAGATCTTCCTCGGTCATATCGAGGCCCGTTTCCCCCGCCTTCTGAGCTGCAAGCTTCACGCAAGGAGGCCCGATGATCTGAACCAGAAAGGTGGTTGTGGCGATCACCGCAACCACTACTTCGCCCAATTCCCCGGGAAACCTATGCCCCACGAGCACGGAAAGGCCTACAGCAACGCCTGCCTGGCTGAAGAGACAAAGCCCCAGATACCGCCGCACCACAGGGGCGGCGTGGGACCATACAGCGCCCAGCCACGCTCCGCCCATTTTGCCGAGTGTACGGGCCGCCACATAGACGGCGGCCAGCACCCACCACCACTTCTCCATGTGAGCGATACGCAGTCGAGCACCCACAAGTACAAAAAAAAGCACATAGATAGGCGGCGCAAAGGTTTCAACAAGCTCAAAAGCGGTCCGACTCCGGTGAGGCGCCGCGTTTACCAGAGTCACACCCAAAGCCATGACGGCGAGGATGACATCGAGGTGAAGAAGTTCCGAAAGACCGCTTGTAAGAAGAACCAGACCCAAGGTGAAGGCGAGCAGTTTATCAGGTTGCCTGCTCGCTTTTAACACCATGTAAAGAAGGAAGCCGACGGCGCAGCCCAGCGCCAGCGAACCGGCTATTTCGTAAAGCGGGGTCGCAATCAGAGAGCTGAGTGAAAAACCCCCCTTCCCGATGACCGCCCCGGCCAGGCTTGAGGCGAAACCGAAGAGAAAAAGCGAAAGGGCGTCATCAAGTGCGACTATCGCAAGAACCGTCGTGGTGAGAGGCCCTTTGGCCCGATACTCCCACAGAACATCAACCGTTGCAGCAGGAGCGGTCGCAGAAGCTATCGCCCCGAGCATCACACCGACGGCGAAAGAAAAGGGGACCGAGCCCACCACGTAGTAGGTGACCGCTCCGGCGAGGATCCCCACAAGCACGAAAGCCGCCAACCCCTCGGAAAGCAGGATCGTTATGAACTGCCTTCCGTATTTGCGCAGCAGCTCGGATCGCAACTCACCGCCTATCATGAAGCCGATGAGGCCGAGTGCGAAGATGCTCAGCGGTTGAAGTTCCAGCACCACACTGTGGGGGATCCAGCCCAGAACGGATTCCCCCACCAGAATCCCGATCGCAATTGATCCGACGACCTGGGGAATTCGAAGCTTCTGAAAGAGACCGGCCCCCACCGTACCCGCAAACAGGGCAAGACCAAGTATCAGAAGGACGTTGAAAGTATGGCCGCTTTCAGGCACCGTGCTTCAGGAATTCCTCGCGCCTTATCCATGCTATCGGTCATCGGACTCGGTCATGATCCGGTAAACTTCTTGAGGACTTTCAGCGTTTATGATCCTCTGCCGGATCTCCTCCCGCTTCAACAATGAGGTTACACTTGCCAGGAGCTTTATATACAGCTGGTGCTGGCTCTTTCCCGCAATAATCAGAACTACTATTTGAACGGGCCGGCCGTCCAAGGACTCGTAATCTTTCAGGCCTTCTTTATGTACTCCCACAGCCACATACGGGTGGGAGACATCCTCTATGCGCACGTGGGGAACCCCGATTCCAAGGCCAATCCCAGTGCTCATGAGGCTCTCGCGGTGAAGCACCGCTTCGGTGAGCCTCTCAGCCTGGAGCGAACCGTCCACCGCTACCAGAGCTTCAATGAGTTCGCGGATGCAGCTGTTTTTCGTCTTCCCTTTGAGGAAAAGTACAAGTTCCGGCTTCAGGTAATCGGAAAGCTGCATGTCCGGCCTCCAAAGTTCCCGCAAGAGCGCCGAAGCGTACTTTGCTTAGGCCTCTGCACCCATAGACTTTCTGATCCTATCACTTGGCGGGAGATTGGACAACTCCCGGAAAGATCGGTTTCGCTCCGTCCGCCCGCCGACCGATCCCCAAACGCACTACTTCGCAGAGGCAAGTGCCGCTCGGGTCCGCTCTATCGCCTCATCGATCTCCTGCCTGTTCTTAAAACCAATGACAAAAGCATTGACAAGGCCTGTTTGCGCAGCAAACCGAATGGAACGCTCCCGGTCCGCAGGATTAGTGAAATCCCCGTTACCTATTATCTTCATCCCGATAATCCCGCGGCCTTCCGCCTTCATGCGCTTGAGTTCAGCGACGACCGCCGGCACGCTGCGGGCGTCACTGCGGGCGTTCCAGCGCTCAGCCGGAGTATCCATGTGGGCCCCCTGAGGGTTTATTCTCACCAAGTGCACCTGCACCCAAGGGGTTTCGACAGCCCGCCGGAGAGCCGGCAGGCTGTGACATGAAACACCGTGAGCTCGAATAAGCCCCTTCTGCTTTGCGGCCTGAAGAGCGTCAAGCACCCGCTTGCGGTCTTCAACCCACGAGCGCTTTGAAGCGCAGTGCACAAGAACGCTGTCGATATAATCGACTTTGAGCTCTTTGCGGTAACGATTTATCCTCTCAAGAACATCGTCCGGGACACCGGGCACTTTAGTTTGAATAAAGAGCTTTTCGCGGGGCAGCTCCTTTACGGCCTCTCCGATCCAACTGTGAGTGCCGTAAGCTTCCGCTGTATCGATGTATGTGATCCCCCGGTCGTACGCGTAGCGGATCAAGCTTACAAACTTCTGCTTGCCGAGAGCCCTCTGAACGCTGCCTCCCCTGCTTCCCGTTCCGAAACCTATCCTGCTCAGCCGAAGTCCCGTCTTGCCCAGAGGAACCTGATCAACCGTCCATGTCCCCCGTGCGGCGTATAGCCCGCGCGGAAGGAACAGAACGCCACTCCATGCGGCAGCCTGCCCGAAGAACCTTCGCCGTGAAGTCCGAAGCACCATAACGCCTCCCTTTCAAGCAAAGTTGTTATCGGCAGTTAACTTTTCAACCGAGCCGCCACCTCCCCGCCGCGAGCCCTTGCGGACCGGCCGGCGGGGCAATTCTCACCCGCCCCTCCGTCCCCTGCAACCCACCCCTGCCCGCCGGATCTCACATTTCAAGCCTGCTTTCCCCCCGCGGCAGATCGAAGCAAGCCACAACACTGTCGCGCCGCACCAGAAAGGTCCCCGAGCGCAGATCAACCGCGCGGCGCACTTCCCTAAGCGCCCTGACCTTACGCCCGACCCGCAGCCGAACAGGTCCGGGACGGGCCCGCGGTACCTTTACCGTAAAATCCGGGGCTGCAAAAGGGGATTTGAAGGAAACACCTTCAGGCCCGCTGCGGATCTCAGTAAGCTCTTTGGCCGCCCAGTATCTGGCGATCTCGCTTATCTTCATCCAAATGATTTTGTTTCTGAATCCGCCGTTTATCGCTGAAATGACCCTCTTGCACGCCTCAAATCCCGCCTCCGTTCCATGGGAATAAAGCCCCGGCCAATGGCAAAGCATAACAGCAGGTTTCCCTTGCTCAATGAGCTCCACCATGCGGCCTGAAGAGGCATCATCTCTTGCATAGCGCCACGGCTCCGGGGTTCGATCGCCGTCCCAATTCCCGAACCAATCCCCCGTGCCCGCAGGTACGTTCACTGTAAGATCCGGCGTTCCTTTCCCAAGACCCCGCACTTGCTCCACCACCGGCTCGGTGCTCTCACCCGGATCCGCCACGTACTTGAAGTAGTGCGGAATCTCTGCACCGAAAACCTCGCGCACAGCCTGGCACACAGCAAGCGAAAGGTTCGTCTTAACGCGGTTGCCGAAACCGCCGGGTGTTGTAATGCCCTCGCAAGGGATGCCGCAGTTCTTCAGAATCCGCAGAGCATAAGCCAGGTATGAAGCCAACTGGTCGACGCTCTTATGGGTTTGGGGATAAGAGTTTTCCATGGTGGCCGAGCTTATCTCTTCCATTGGGCGCCCGGTGCGGATATCTATCACGCGCGTGTGTGTAATCATCTCCGGGTGGATATCCCAATGAGGCAGCATGATCTCCCGCACAAGCTTCAGACTGTCAAGAAGCTCCCTCCGGGACCAGCCGGGCAACTCGCGATCCAGCCAGCCCACAAGAGCAGGATAAGGCACCAAACTGTATTTCCCCTTTACGCCCTGCTCGGCGCACCACAGCGCGAACTTTCGTACGAAGCTGTCGGGGATCTCCCGGGGCCAAGTCTTCCACGGCTTGTGATAGATCTTGCGTTGAGGCCATGCCTCAGCGAACTGAGGCATGCAAAAGCAACCCATGTTCACAAGGCATGTTGAGTCATCGATAAAAAAGGACACAGGAACCCGCAGTCGGGGATTGAGCACTTCAGCGCCCGAAGGAGGCTCAGGGCGCTGTCCCAATCCTATGCCCCATTGGCCTTTCGCCTCCGCCACCTGCGCCGCACCGGCCGCAAGAGCAGCGCCTCCAGCAATAAAAGTCCGCCTCGAAAGGGTCTTTCTGAAACGGCTCATGGTTCCTCCTCTCTGAGTTGTCCACACCAAGAGGCCCGGGCCGACCCGACCGGCCCCGCCTTCCAGCATGCTGGCTTTCGGGGCGGGTTTCCAGAGGCTGTAATACCAGGGCGGCTGATGTACAATGGGATGTTTCTCTCTCCCACAAGGGTACGGACATAGCCCTTCGGGAAAAACCGCGCACTGCAGCTTCAGGAACTATGGGCACAGAGGCACCTGAGCTTTCTTCCCTAAAGCCTCCGCGGGCGGAAGAGACAAAACCTCGACTGTCCCGCCGTATCGACACCCTCTTGGGCGCGCGCAGAAGCCTACTGCTTGTGGCTGTGGTCATTGGGATCGCAGGCGGATTCGGTGCTGTTTTCTTCAGATACCTGATCGGGCTTTTCCAGGATATTGCTTGGGGGGCGGGAGGGACGCCGTTTGAGAAATTCGCAAGAGCCCCCTATTACCTCCGGCTCACCGTGCCTGCTTTGGGAGGGCTTTTGGTCGGTCTGATCGTGAAATACATGGCCCCGGAGACCAAAGGGCACGGCGTGCCTGAAGTAATGAACGCAGTCGCGCGGCTGGGAGGGGTTATCCGGCCGATCGTTGCAGTCGCAAAGTCTCTTGCCTCGGCCGTTTGCATCGCTGCAGGCGGTTCGGTGGGGCGCGAGGGACCGATCGTGCAGATCGGTTCCGCCATGGGAAGCACGGTCGGCCAGGTGCTTAAGCTCTCAACGCGCAGGCTTCGCACCTGCGTGGGCTGCGGGGCTGCAGCCGGAATCGCCGCCACATTCAACGCTCCGATAGGCGGAGCCTTTTTCGCAGCTGAGGTGATCCTGGGCGAATTCGGAGTAGGGGCCTTCAGCGCCGTTATCGTGAGCGCTGTCTCCGCCACCGTGGTTTCGCGGATTTTTCTGGGCAACACGCCTGCCTTCAGCATCCCCGCTTATGAGATCATTCACCCGGCGGAAGTGATCAACTACGCGTTTCTGGGGGTGCTGGCCGGCGGCGCCGCGGTCCTTTTCGTATGGACGCTTTACTTTTTCGAAGAGTTTTTCGACCGACTCAAATCTCTTCCCGAACCGATCAAACCGGTTTTGGGCGGCTTCGGGATCGGCGCGATCGGGCTTGCCGTACCCGAAGTTATGGGCGTGGGCTACGACACCATAACGGAAGTGTTGCACAGCCGAGTCATCTGGACCACGGCGATAGTACTGCTCGGAAGTAAGCTTCTTGCAACAACGCTTACCCTGGGATCGGGCGGGTCGGGCGGTGTTTTCGCACCATCGCTTTTCTTGGGCGCTGCACTCGGCACTTTTGTCGGAGAAGGTGCCCAAGCCGTTTTCAGCTTTCCTATGGCTCCACCCGGCGCTTACGCGGTTGTAGGAATGGGAGCTTTGGTGGCCGCGGCGACTCATGCCCCCATAACCGCGATGCTGATCATTTTCGAGATGACGGGCGACTATCACGTAATCCTCGGGCTCATGCTTTCCTGCGTTCTGGGGACCGTTGTTGCACAGCGCCTGAGCCGGGGATCCATTTACACGATCAAGCTCCTGCGCCGGGGCATTGATCTGCATAAAGGTCACGAGCTTAACGTGCTTAGGCGCCTTACCGTGCGCGACGTCATGCGCCCGGATGTTGCGACCGTGCGCCCGAACGCCACGCTAGCCGATCTATGCCGTCTCATGAGCGAGTGCCCGCATTGGGAATTCTTTGTTGTGGATGACGAGGGCAGGCTCATAGGTGCTGTAAGCGCAGACGAAATAAGGCAGGCTCTGCTTCACCGCTCCGAATTGAGCGAGCTTGTGATCGCTTCAGATCTCATGACGACTCCCGTCATCTACGTGCGCGAGAACGACAATCTCGAAGTGGCGATGCAGCAATTCGGCAAGAGGCTTTTTGAAGAGCTTCCGGTAGTGCCCGCCCACGGCGATACGAAACCGATCGGAACCATCAGGCGTCACGATGTCATAAACGCCTACAACAAGGAAATTCTTAAAACCGACCTGCCCGGCTCGGTCAGCAGCCGCGTGGCCGCCTCCACGCGGCTGCGGACGTGGGAGACCGTGGGCGACTATGTGCTCGCCTACGTAGAGGTGCCCCCTCACTTGTGGTCGAAGCCGCTTAGAGAGCTTGAGCTTCGCCGGTGCTGCGGCATTGAAGTCATGCTCATCGAGCGAAGCGAAGGGGAGGACGGCCAGTATGACTTCCCGTCGGGTGATTCGGTTTTCAATCCCGGGGACCGCGCGCTCATTTTCGGCAAGCGCGACAATGTGGAGCGGTTCCTGGAGACTCAGGGCTGAGCTCAATCAGTGGGCTCATTGACCCGGCCGGGCCCCTGGCGTATCGTTGCCGCAAGTGGAGGACCTGCTCGGAAAGACCGTTTTGCGGAGGCGGAAATGGCACGAGGAAGCCGCCGTGTAGGGCGCAATTTCGACGAAGAAGGCTTGCCGGATTTTTCCCTAAGCGACGAGGAACTTGAACGGCTTATGGAGCTGGGCCCTCAGGTGCAGGGTCCGGGAAGGCGGCCGTCGGGCGATCAAGCCGACAGACTGGCGCCGGGCAGTAGGGTGCGCGGGACTGTCATCGACAACCGAGGGGAGGAAATCCTTGTAGAGCTCGATGCCAAGACACACGGGATCATACCGGTTGAGGAATTTCAGCCGGACCCTCTTCCGCCTGTAGGGAGTCCCATTGAGGCCACCTTCGTCCGCTACGATGCAAAGCAACGTCTGGCGATCCTCTCTGTAACCGATGTAAGGCGCGAGGTCTTTTGGGAATCCGTCCAGGTGGGTACGGTCCTGGAAGGCCTTGTGACGGGTACAAACAAAGGCGGTCTCACATTGAAGATCAAGAATATAGAAGCCTTTATGCCTCTTTCCCACATAGATGTGGCCCGCGTTGAAGATCCCGAAACTTATGTAGGCAAACGAGTACGCTGTGAAGTCATCTCGGTTGAGCCCGGTGCGGAAAAGCTTGTTGTAAGCAGGCGGGCTGTACTGGAAAGAGAAGCCCGGGAACGCAGGCAGCGTGCTCTGGAAGAGTTGATCGAAGGCCAGGTCCTTCTCGGAACGGTTGTGAAGCTCACCGATTTCGGCGCTTTTATCGACATAGGGGGAGTGGAGGGCCTCCTTCACAAGCAGAAAATCATACGAGACATAGGAAAAGACAAGCCCCTTGAAATCGGGCAGAAGATTGAGGTTGAAATCGCAAGAATCGATCTTGAACGCGGGCGTGTGGCTTTGAATGTAGCTGACCCCGCAGCTACAAGACTCAGGCGCGAAAGTGAGAGCGGGCCTCAATCAGGCGACGTACTGACGGGGTGGGTCAGAGCGGTCGGTCCCGACGGGGTCACAGTGGCGTTTGAGGAAGGAGGGGAAGGAATCCTGCCCGCCGGAGAAGCACCCGGTGATTTGGCTGAGGGCTCGGTGGTCCGCGTCGTGGTTCTAAGAAGAGATCCTGCTACGGGCAGAGCGACTCTCAAGCTCGCTTAACGCCGCGCAGAAACGGAGCGGCCATCTTATCGACGTCCCACGGATCGCGCATAGGCCGGTGCAGCATCCGATCGGCCTCTTGGTCGTTTTTGAATTTCTCAAGCACCGGGTCCCAGTAGAGCTTGCGTTTCAAGCGGCAGGCGATGTCCCCCAAATAACCCAGCGTGGTCGACCGGTGCGCGACTTCGATTGGAGCGCACGTCTCCTTCCTGGATTCAACGCACATGAGAAAATTGGCACTGTCGTTGTGAGCCTCGTACAACCGTACGTCCCCAGGGCCGGGAGTCCGTTTCAAGATTTCCGGAGGATCGGCTTTCGGAGGCTTACCGTAAGCTTTGAAAATCCACCCCTCGGTTCCCTCGAATTTAACTCCCTCCGGGTTCTGAGAGGTGTCGGTGAAAATAAGCCGCACGCCGTTTTCATACCGGTACTCAATCCGCCACCTCAAGGCTGTATCGAGCAACCCGCCTTTCGGGAAAACGGCGGTGCCCTCGATCTCAATCGGACCGGTATGATCTGTGCCGTTCGCCCACTGGGCCATGTCAAGGTGATGCACGCCCCACCCGCAAATAAATCCGCTGGGTGCGTAGTCTGAAATAAAAAAATGCCACGGTTTCGTGCATCGCTTTTCGGTATACGCACGCCAGGGAGCCGGTCCCAACCACATGTCGTAGTCAAAACCTGCCGGAACCGGCGCGGGAGGCTGATCCGGAAGTTCGCGTCCGCCGGGTACAGCAACCGTTATCGTATGCAACTTGCCTATGTACCCGTTGCGTACAAGCTCACAGATCTTGCGCACAGCCGGCATCGCTCGCTGCTCGGTGCCGTGAAGAAAAACACGATCGCTCGCCCTCAAAACACTGCGGAGCACCTTTCCTTCATGGATCGTCCTGCCAAGAGGTTTTTCCACGTAAATATCTTTGCCGGCTTTGACAGCTTCGATCGCAATGGGAACATGCCAGTGGTCCGGTGTGGCTATAAGCACTGCATCGATGTCATCTCTGTCGAGCAGCTCGCGGAAATCCCTGTACGCGGAAGCAGAGGGAATGCGTGCAATCCGCGCGGCCCGCTCCCTTTCCCACGCCTTGACATCACATACTGCGACGATCTGCGCCCCGAAATGCATCAACTCCCGCATATCATAGGTGCCGCGCCCCCCCACACCGATGCACCCTATCGTCACACGGAGCGACGCCGGCTTCCCACCCGCGAAGCCAAGCGCTTGGCCTCTAACGATCACCGGGAAGAGACCGCCTGCCGTAATGCTTCGCTTAAGAAAATCCCGCCTTTTCATTGCCCTCCTCCGGACTTGAGGAGCCCTTCCCGGGCACTTAACTTTGCGTTTTCGGTCGGCTGTCCCTCGCTCCAAATCAACTCGCCGGTTCGCTTGTTCCAGCGTCTTTCGCGGATCCGCTTGCGGTGTTTCCCGTGGCAGTCAACACAAACAATCTCGCCCGACTTATCGGCAAGCACCTCGTCATGCTCTTCCAGTTCGGCCAGGTCTTTCTCCTTGTGACATGTCATGCAAAAGGAATTGATCTTTCCCTTGGGATACATGATGTCGGGCGGGGTCAGGTGGTCCTCGTCTGAGCTGTGATCGTACGAAGGACCGTGGCACTTCTCACAGCCTACACCGACCCGCCTGTGTATCGCTGTAAGCTCCTCGTCCTCGAAATCCATGTGGCATACAAGACAGAACGAGTTGTCAGCGGGTTCGGGCGCTTGGGCTTTGCTCTGAGGTTTGGGGGAATCCGACTGCTGCATGCCGCCCCCTTTCTCCGGCGCCGGTTCGGCCTGCTTACACGAAGCGAACCAAATCAGAAAAATGCCCAGCGGGAGAACCAAGCACAACTTACGCACCGTCTTTCCCTCCTTCCTTACCTAGGGTAAAAGCACTTCTTGCCGTTCCGGAAGTACTTTCCCGGAGTAGACCAGGCGATTCATGGTATCAGAGGCGAGGGGTGATCTCCAGAGGTCCGACCAGGGCGTTTTGGTACCAAAGCCGAAAGGCCTGAGTACCCGAAGCACTGGTAGGCGGCCGTTCCGCAGACAGGCAGTTCTGAAAAAGTAGGTGGATTTTTTGGGAACTTGGGATCCTCAAAAGCGTCTTTTTATTAGAGACTTCTGCGTGGTGCACGTACTGCTGAAGTCGGCGGTCAGGGAAGCCGGTGAAGCAGGCGCGCGCCGAGACAGGTTCTTGAAGTCGGCCGGGTTCTTATGTCCGAAGCTTTGATTTGAGGGAGAAAGACCATGCGAAGGCTGGTCGGATCTGCACTTCTCGTCTTGGTTATAGGATCGAGCGCTTTTTCTGCAGGTGAGATCGGTTTTGAGGAGACCTTTGCGCTCAGCCCCGATCGGGCCGA
>CAZGYL010000124.1:0-10679 GCA_964529985.1 uncultured Planctomycetia bacterium
GGAAGCCGCCTGCCTGCGGAAAGAGCTGCCCGAAGCGCAAGGTGCCTTTGAACAGGCCCGGACCTTTCTTCCCGATATCACCGATCCCTTCATTCCGCCCAAAGCTCTTATGGTGGAAGGAGACATCCTGTCCCTTCAAGGAAGCCCCCTTAAGGCGGCTTCAAAATACGACCGTGCGGCGCAGCTTTACCGCCGGCTCAATTCCTGGAAGCTCATGGCTCACGCGCTTTCAAAAGCCGCATCAGCGTACCTTAAAGCAGGCAGAGCGGAATCGGCTGTGGACAAAGCGTTCAGAGCTGCCCGCAGCTTTAAGGCGCAAGGTGATCCAACGCAAGCACTGCGCACAATCAAGGCTTTGCTTCCTGCTTCGCCCGGAAAAGCGGATAAAGCCCCGCTCTGGCAGCCTCTGAGGCGCTTGTTCGATGAAATCCACAGAGAACTGAATCAGGAGCGATACGGGCGGGCGGTCAGCGCCGGATCCAAAGAACCCAATCGGCCGCGCTCGGAGAAGTGAATTCCCGCCGGGCACCACCTACGGGTTCGGCTATCGGAGTGCTGCGTCCGGTCCGCGGATCAAACCACAAAGCGCGACCGGTGCCGCGGGGCAGGGCGGTAAGGTTCACCTTCACTGTCCCTCCCTTCCCGAGATATACAACGTAGTTTCCGCCGGGCTCGCACAAACAGTGACCGCCTGTTACAAGTTCATCGTGCGGGTCCATACGCCAATAAGGCACTCTTGCAACGAAATTTGCAAACTTTCTGACCCACCTGTGTCTTTGCTGTTCTTTAAAGTCCTGCCAGCAGACCGCGGTCCAGTGACCACCTGCGACAAAAGCGTACCAAAAGCCCCGCCTTTCGTTCGCCATCTGCTCGGGCGTCACTTTCCTCCACACTGCATCGTCTGTGGAAGCCGGAGGAGGATAGAATCCGGTCTCATCGCATACGACGGGTTTGCCGAATTTGAGAGCGTTGCGGATCAAGGCTACGGCATCCTCAGGGCCTTTCCACTTCTTGTTGAAAAACGGTATCGGGTGCTCACAGACGATATCGATACCCGGCATTCGATCGTACACGTCCGCCGCGTTTATGGATCTCAGGTGCCGTTTCTTGTCGTACTTGTCCAGAAATTCAAGCCAGTGTCCGGTCCATTCCGGCCCCCATTTGTCCACTCTTCTCCAGCCCTGCTCGTTCATTATCTCCCAGTAAATGTTCGGGAAAGACGTGAGCTGATCTATCGTGTACTTAACGTAAAGTTGCTGAAACCACTGGTTCTTCTTGCGCCAGGGCCATGACTCCTTGGATTCCTGCTTGAAAAGATCAAGATCGTTGTAGTCCGCAAATGCGAATATCCCCGGTTTGCCGACTTTGCCGGGAACAGCACCTCCGTTGGCCTCAGCCAAGGGATTCTTGGCCCATTCGGCCCCGCGCAGGGAACAGTAGTCGAAAAGCACGTACTCAACTACGATCCCCTTCTTCAATGCATACCTGAGAATATCCTTTACAAATGCCCAGTATCGAGGATTAAACGCGGTGAGATCGAAATCGAAAGGCCCTGCTTTTCGTACCTTCCACGGGCTGAAGTGCGGCTTGAGCTCCTTCTGCCAGAGCATGTCCCACAAAAAGAAACGCACGCGGTTGAAACCGTTGCGTGCAAGCATATCCATGTAGTCGTACCACTTTTGGAGGCTGTCGCTCCATTTCTGGCAGTGCGACTCCATGCCGCTCCCTATAAGGTAAAAAGGCCGTCCTCCGTAAACAAAACAGCGATGGTTTCGTGAGCTCACCCTAAGCCCTTCGCCCTGAAACGCCGAAGCTCCGGGCGCAGGACCTGCTGCAAAAACCATCGGCGCGACGATGCACAAGAGAACACGCATCGCTTGCCTCCTGTTGTTCAGGCTCAGCTCTTGTAGGGAGCGTCGAACCTATACACTCCGGAGCCGATTTCAATTCGAAGGCGGTTTCGCCCGGCTACAACACGTTTTATTCCGGGAGCCTTCTTGAGAGCTACGCCCGACTCTGTAACGGAGCCTGCTCCCTTTTTGGGCAGGAAGAGAACGGCTTCGATTCCTACCGGTACTCGGATCTCAAGTTCGAAACGTTCCCCTTTGAGCCGCCACCTGACCTCAAGGGGCCCACGGATCGAATCGTAGACCGCTTCAACCCACTTGAGCCCCTTCGGTATCTGCGGCCGGATTTCCACCTTTTTGAACCCGACGGCCTCCGGGCTCGGGTTTATTCCCGCCAGATGCCTGTAAAACCATTCAACAACCGACCCGAACATCGGATGGTTGTGGCTGTAAACATTGTCCGAGAACCGCCAATGCTCCCAAAGCGTTGTGGCTCCGTGCTTAAGCATATAGACCCAACCCGGAAAATCTTCATGAGTCACTATCTTGTACGCCGTATCGACCAAGCCGTTGCGCGAAAGAACCTCAAGAAGATACTTGGTTCCGAATATGCCGGTGGTGAGTTTTCCGCCGTCGCTCTCAATCCTCCTGCGGAGAGCGGAGAGCACAGCCTCTTTTTCAGCTCCCGTTGCAAGCCCATGGTAGAGAGCGGTTGCTTGGCAGGCCTGAGTGCCGGTGAAGACCCGGCCCCCGCCGTTTTTTATGAAGCGGGCTCTGAAAGCCCGGCCGATTGCAGAGGCCAGTTTGCCGAGGCTTTGCGCTTCGCTATCCCGGCCCAACCAGCGCGCCAAGCGGCTCAGCGTGTCAGCCGCCTGGTGGAAAAAGGCGGTACCTGTAACCGGAACCGGTTTTTTTACCAGACTCTCGTGATCACTGATTCCGCGGCGGACTATAAGATCGGGCACTTTCGAATGGATGAAGTCAAGCCATTTCTTAGCATTGTCGAACTGCTCCCGGACGATTCTCTTCTCACCGTAAAAGCAAAGCAGGTCTTCGAGCAGAAGCGGGTGTGCAACGGCCCAGCCGATCGGACCGCTGCCCCCGCCGAAGCCTCCGCTTGCGATCCCGACGTAAGGTGCGGTTTCGGTGAACGCGCCGTTGGGTCTTCTTGCGTCTGCAAAGTCCCTCACGACTTTCGAGTAAAAGGACGACATATCGAAGGTGAAAAGAAATGCGTGTCTCGAAGCTACGATATCTCCGCCGTAGCCGAACTTCTCCCGATGGGGGCAATCCGACTGGACGCCGAAAAGATTGCTTCGGAAGGTATTGACCGCCATACGTTCGATTCGATTCAACACCTCGTTTGAGCAAGTGAATCTTCCGCTGCGCTCCAAATCGCAGCACAAAAGAAGGCCGGTGAGGGCATCCTCGGGCGGCCTGCCCGGGTAACCGGTGACTTCAACATACCTGAAACCATGAAAGGTGAACCGCGGCGTATAAACCTCCGGGCCGTCGCTTCCTTTCAGAATGTAGGTATCGCACTGGTAAGCGACCGGAGGAGCGCCCGGGCCGCCCAGACCGGGCCTTTTTATCTGCCCGCATACACTGGTCATGACGTTCAGGGTGCCGTCCTCGTGAAGCAGCTCACCGTAGCGCATGCGCACAACGGTGCCGCGCGGACCTCTCACCCTAAGCCGCGCCCAACCTGCAAAATTTCTGCCGAAATCAAAAATAAAAACCCCGGGCCGCGGCTCTGTCACGGCCGCAGGCTCAAGGCGCTCGATGACTCTTATCGGAGGCAGAGCCTGCCAGCTCAAACGCCCGGCAGGGGCGCGGGCGACTTGCACATTCTTCCACTTGGAATCATCGAAGCCGGGCCTGAGCCAGCCTGGTTTTTCGAGCCTGGCATCGTAAAGCTCACCCAAATAGACGTTGTTCCGCAGAAGCGGGCCCTCTGCGGTCTTCCATGTCTCATCCGAGAGGACCGTTTGCACGGAGCCGTCCTCGTAAAAAACCTCAAGTTGGGCGAGCAGCTTCGGCCGTCCCACCGGAAGCGCCTTCCGGAGATTTATCCTCCCCCACATTCTAAGCGGCAGGGGATTGTACCAGCCGTTCCCAAGGGTGGCGCCAAGGACGTTCTCGCCGCGCACCAAGCAATCCTTTACATCGTAGACGCTGTACAAAACGCGCTTGGAATAGCTCGTCCAGAGGGGATCAAGGACGTGATCTCCAATGCGCTTTCCATTCAAAAACGCCTCGTAATATCCCAGGCCTGTTATGTAAAGCCGCGCGCGGGCGACCTTCTTTTCGATCCTGAATGTCTTGCGCATAAGCGGGGCCGGATCCGGTGCGTAGAAATCCTCATCGCGGGCCGGAAGAGGCTTTCCGTCGCTAATCCACTTGGCTTTCCAGTCCCGGGGATCAAGAAAGCCCATCTCCCAAAAAGAAGGCTCGCTCCATGGAGACCGGCCGCCTTTGAGACACCAAACCCTGACCCGCCAAAAGTATCTCTTTCGGGATTCAAGCGGCTTGCCGCCGTAAGCAACTTGAAAAACGCCTGTGCGTTCTACACGGCCTGTATCCCAAAGGTCGGGCCGCCCTGCAAGGAGAAGATCCCTGCCGGAAGCCACCTGGATCCGGTAAGCGATCTGCTCCTCTGAACGGAAGCTCGACTCCACGATCCAGGAAAGCCTCGGCCGGGGCGTATCTACTCCTATAGGCTCCGTCAGGTACTCACACCTAAGCTTTCTAACATGAGGCGTTGCCCGGCCACCGGCCTTCGGCCCTCCAAGCGCGGATTCAAGAAAAAGCGCGCAGGCTAAAAACAGGATTCTCGGGTTACGCATATCGGAAAGCTCCTCCTATCTGTCGAAGAAAGGCTTCCGATATGGTAACCCTATTTCTTTCTTTATGGCAATCGCAGCTGGAGCTCCACGGGGCGCCCCGGCGCGGCGCCCCGCGGACTTATGCAATTACGACCCACGCTGAAGCCCCGACCCTTTACGGCAGAACGTCCTCAGACCCGTTGCCGACGGAAACTATGCCTTGCAGGGTCAGCTGCCCTTCGAATTCGATGTCAAGTCCACTCTCGGCGTTCCCGATTGCAACTATGCAATAGAGGGTCACCTTTTGAATGTCGCCCTTTTCCCCCGTGTCCTCGTCCTCGCCCTCCATTATCTGAATGCCGTGCGCGCCGTTATCGCGGAAGATGCCCCGCATGATAACGAGCTTCCGGACCGTCTGAGGGTTGTCACCTGAGCTTTCGGCCTGAAAACCGCTTCCTCCGTTTCTGCAGCAGTATACATCGGTGACGAAAATACGCGTCGAGTCGTCGATATCGAGTCCTTCATTTCCGTTGTTGCATGCAATCACTCTCTGAACGATGACCTTCTCGGCGTTGTCAACCTCAAGCCCTTCATCCCCGTTGGCGTAAAGCCTGGTGTTGCTGACCTCAATCTGTTTGACCTCTTCCAGATCAAGGCCATCATCGTTGCCCTGGCACACAACATTCTGTACGATCAGCCGATCCGACTCTTTCACCTTTATGCCATCGCCGCCGTTTCCCTCGAATCTGCAATTCCGTATGACAAGAGTTCCGGTTTTTTTGGCCTTGACACCTCGATCGGGGTTCAGAGCGAATACCAGTCCTTCGAGGACCACATATTTGGATTCTTTGATGGCGACTGCCGGGTCGGCATCCCCCCCTTCAGGCGGCTCAGGGGCGTGAATCACCACTGCACCCCGGCCGCGGACTACAAGGGGATATTGATCCGATATGCTTACCGCTTCTTCGTACTCGCCCGGAAGTATTACAACGGTGTCTTTGCCTTGATGCTGCTCGGCGGCGTCTACAGCCGCCTGAATGGTTCTGAACGGCCACCTCAGAGTCCCGGGGTTGTCGTCGGAACCCCGAGTACCATCGACAAAGAAAACTCCGGACTCAGCACATAGAACTCCCCCGGCCGCAAGCACGGCAAGAAGCGCCTTACAAAACTGCAAGCTCAATCCACAAGACAGCGTCGTGCTTTTCATACGGCACCTCCTCACGCAACAAACACAAGCGACAACCTGACGCCCAGAAAGTCCCCTACGGGACGTACTCCTCCTAGCTCAAAATGCGGAATCGGCCTGACCCCAACGGTGAAATTATTCTCATGCCCAAAACCTGCGCGGGCTTTACCCACTGACGCCGGTTCAGGAGAAGGCCGGGCCGGTGGATCTCCCCATATGGATCCGCAGCGTATATGATAAGAGCGCGTCTCAAAGCCCTATGTGGCGCGGCTCAACGGATGCAGGCAGCCTTAGAAGCGCGTCTGTTGTCTTACTGGGTACGTTCTTTGGGATTGCCTATGGCAGGAACAAGGCTTTCACCTGAATCGGCTGACAAGCGGAGCAGGTATTTGGACGTCCTCCAGGCCTCACCTACGTTTTCCGCCCTTCCGCCCATTGTATTGGAGCTTCTTGCGGGCCGCATGGAGGAACGGCGCTACCGGCCGGGGGAGTACCTCATGCGCCAGGGTGAGCCCGGTGACAGCCTGATCCTGATAGCGGAGGGCGTAGCTGAAGTTGCAGTCACCGATGCGAGGGGCGAACGCATTGTGCTCGCCCGGCCCGGCAGAGGCGAAGTAGTGGGTGAAATGGCGCTGCTTACAGACGAAAGGCGCACTGCGGATGTTATTGCAACCGGCGATCTGAAAGCCCTCGTACTTCGTGCTGAAGACTTCCGGGCCCTGGCTGCACGCCACCCTGTTGTTTCGGTTGTGCTTACCGACCTTGCAGCAAAAAGACTCGGCAGCAGCGAGTTCGATGCCCTTCGCGGCAAGATCCTCGGGCGCTATCGCATTGTTCGCTGCCTCGGGCGCGGCGGTATGGCTGTAGTGTATGAAGCTAGGGGAATTGAGCATAACAAGCGCGTCGCGCTTAAAATGCTAAGCCACAGGCTTGTTTACGACACAAAAGCCTTCGCGCGGTTCCAGCGTGAGGCTGACATTGTTGCAGCATTGCGCCACGAAAACATATGCAGCCTTTTTGACCGCTTCGCAGCCTACGGCACCTATTTCCTCGTAATGGAGTACTGCGACGGTCCCAGCTTGGATAAGGTCGTGCAGCTTTCAACTCCACTTCCGGAGGAGAAGGTACGGGCGTTGGCCGGCCAACTTGCCAAAGCGCTGGCCTACGTTCACGCTCAGGGTGTCGTGCACCGTGATCTGAAGCCTTCTAATGTACTTTTTACAAGCGCAGGCACCGCGAAGCTTGCAGACTTCGGGATTGCAAAACCACAGGATGCAGCCGCTCTTACAGCGGAAGGTACGATTTTGGGCACTCCCCGTTACATGGCTCCTGAACAACTGGGGGGAAGGCCGGCCGGAAAGGAAGCTGATATTTACGCAATGGGCTGCCTGATCTACACTTTGCTTACAGGCTGCGAGCCTTTCGAGGGATCCGACCTGACCGAGATCCTTTACCAGAAACTCACCTGGCGTCTTCCTCCGCGCAGCAGCTTCGGGCAACCTGTAAGCTCTGAGCTATACGACCTCCTCTGCTCGTGCCTGCATGCAGAACCTGAGAAGCGTAAGGTGGACCTTTCCTCCCTCAGTGAGTGGGCTGCTCCGGTTCCACTCGGTGAGCTTCCGCTGCAGCGGCCGAAACCACCCTCACCCGATGACCCCACTGTGACTTTGAGCTGAGATGACCCCACCTTGACAGCAAGGGGCCGCCCGCATAGGCTCGAGAGATACCATGCCTCAAAGATTTCGACTTCCCGTTCCTCCCGGCGACACCTCGCCGTCCGCTACTTGAGAAGCTCGCAGCGCCCTTCGCTGTAAAGCCCGTCGGAATCCCACCTCAAGATACTCGCCGCACGGACGCCGCATTTCTCCCAAAAGTCCGAAGCCAAAACCGCGGTTGCAAACTCAAGGAGAGCACGCTCTACAGGCTCCAACTTCTCGGAATCCGAAACCTTCTTCAAATGGCTTCGGATCTTCTTGAGCATACCGGCAGAAACAAGCCGCTCGTAATGCACATATTGCCTGCCTGCATTGCCTTCCGGAAGAGCGGCGAATGAACGCTCAACCTCCTTTTCGCTCTCAAGACCGCCGCCTTGGGATTTGAACCTGCGTATAGCCTTCTCCACACCCTCTCGGCTTCCGAAAAGCAGCCACAAGTCTGCAACACCAATGGAAACGCCGCCCTGCGCCCCGGGCATTTCTATGGAATAAAGCTTCGCCCCCATGTAATCCTGAGATTTGAAAACTCCGGCCATCGAGCTCATAAGTCTGTCGAGGGTCGTCTTCCATGGTTTGGGGTCCTTCAGCGCAAAGGCGATCACCCCCGGCATCTCAGGACTGGTGAGCTCGCGCATACCGCCGAACGTGCCCTCTTCCTGGATCGACGCCAGAAGACCGTCGACGGCCGCGACCTCTTTTTCAGTCGGCCCTCCGGCCACTATTCTGTCGCCCAGTGAACCCAAGAGGTCTTTCTCCAGGTCCAACCCCAGAAAGGCCCGCACGGTATTGGGCCAGTTCTTGGCCGCCTCCTCACCCCCCTGAACAGCCGCCGTGCCGCTTATAAGCTCAACGACAACCGATCGCAGGGAACCCGCATCAAGTGCAACCACGCTCCACTCCCCGTTGCCCGGCCAGGTCCAGTCCGGGAATCTGAGCCCCTGGAGCCTGCCGATCATGTTTACAAATCCAGGCTTCCCTCCCGATTGCGTTGCAATCGAAGCCTTTCCTACGAGTTCCCCCTCTCCGACCTCCAGCCCTATACATGCAGGCCCAAGGTTTCGAAAAACAACGTCGAAAAGCAGTTTTGTAGTCTTAAAGGTCCGCCTCCGATATTCGGCGAAGGGCCCTTCTTCATCCTTCGGCGGCGCAGAACTTTTCAGCATGGCTTCCTTGAGTCGCGGAATGTCCAAATATGCAAAGGCATCGCAGTCTTCCGGACCGACCCTTCCGGTACTCTTCCGCCATTTCTCGCTTTCCGCAAGAGAAGGCGCTCCTTGAGAAACAGCGGCGAGCTTCTGTACGGTCTCTTTGCCCGCCCCCACGAACAAAAACGAATCGATCCACGCAAAGTAAATCTGCGGGGACTTCCCGGCTTTACGATCCTTCATTATCAAAACCGGCAGGCCTTCGACCCTGTCTTCCCTCAGCTCGACGTCTCCTCCCTGCTCTTCGTTCATGCGATCAACAAGTTTTTCGAGGTCATCCCGAAATTTCTCCTTCGGCGGAGCCTCATCAGGTACTCCCAAAAGGAATCCTATCGTCGAGGCAATCGCCCTCTCAAATTCCACGTCGGCGGGGGCAGGTCCGGCCGCCGCAAAAGAGCTCAGATCTCGGGCAAAGAAAACCCACGAGCCTGAAAACTCCTCAAGCCACTCCACGGGGCTGACTTCCCAGCGGTCCTCTATGTCACTCCAGCACTCATCCTTCTTAAAGCGTTCCCATGCGTCCTTCAGCTCTTCGTCGCAGAGCTTCTCAATGAGAGCCGACGGACCGCTTATCGAAACGACGAGATCGGTTTCAGCCGGAAGCAGCTCAGCCCAATCCTCCGCCGCAAAGAGACCGGCCGAAAGGGACATCCACACCAAGCATTTCAGAGCTCCTCTCATTCTTTTTCTCCCTTGCCTTTCGGCGGCGGCTGAATGTAACGCCACCCGGTGTTGGGATTGTCCTTGTCAAAGGCATAGGCATCGCGGTTCCTGAGAAAACTTTTCAGATAGTTCACGGGAACTGCAAAACCCAGCCCTTCGCCGAAGAGCACTTTCATGTTCGTGATCCCGATCACTTCTCCTCTTTCATTGAAAAGAGGGCCGCCGCTGTTCCCCGGGTTGATAGGTGCTGTAGTCTGAAGGTAAAGCAACCCTCCGATGAGACGGTTCCGCGTACTAATTATTCCTTCGCTCACGCTCCTTTCATAACCCAGAGGGCTTCCTATCGCAAAAACCGGATCGCCGGCCCTCACCTTGTCGCTGTCGCCGAGATAAACATGTTTCAGGTTCTTTCTGTGCTCCGGGGGAAGCTGCAGAAGTGCCAAGTCGAGAATCTGGCTGAGTGCGATTATCTCGACATCTCCCACTTTTTCACGCCTGAGCTCATTGCCGTGCTTTCTGAAAATAGTCACCCAAATCTTACGCTCTCCTTCTATTACATGGTGATTGGTCACCACATAACCGCCCTTGTCATCAATAATGAATCCCGAGCCGAGTCCTGCAGGGGTTGAAACCTGAACGACCGCCTCGGCGAACTCGCGCGCCTTTTCACTGATCGGGCCCGGCCGAAGGTCCCCGACGTAATAAATGTCTTCCCGCCTTGTGGTCGCTTCGGTGCGCCGCGGCGAAGCCACGTGCAGCACCTCCTTGCGGGATACGATTATTACTGTGAATCCCAAATCAACGTACAGCTTCTCGGGGGTCTGCTTCAGGATCTCCCCCACGATTTTCCTTCCGCCTCGAAGCTCGATCTCCTTCCAGCTCGAGGCCGCCCAAACGGACGCGCCTAGGATCAGCACTCCGGCTGTCAGCACCGCCCTTTTCATGATTTTTTCCTCCCGCCCGGTATCTTATCCTGCACGTACAGAAGCACCCGATCGTGGATCAACAAAAGGACATCATCGAGCCCGTCCCCGGTCACGTCCCTGACCAGGATCTCCCGTAGGGCCTGTCCTTTTCTCCTTACGGAGAAATCGCGCATGGAAGCGGCTTTCTCCTCGTAAATACGGAAGCGCAAGACCTCGACCAGCTTCCCTTTCCGCAGATCAAGCACCCGAAACTGTGCATCCTTCTGGGTTGTAAAAACTATATCGTTGCGGCCGTCTCCGTTCAGGTCTCCG
>CAZGYL010000125.1:0-10613 GCA_964529985.1 uncultured Planctomycetia bacterium
GGCCGGCCATGGTTGCAGCCTTAGACTCCGAAACGTTCGGCACTCTTCCTGTTGTGCCCGAGCCTGTAAAGTGCGAACGCCTGAAAGGCTGCTTTACGCTCAAACCGCAGACCAAAGTTTTTTACAGTCGGTCTGATGAAGCCGCAAAGAATGCCGCCTGCTTTTTTTGTGAAGTCATCAATCCGGCGACCGGTTACCTCTATCGCCCTGAAGAGAAGCCTCACGGCAGGACATGCAGGGGGGCTGTTGTTTTTGCGACGCTTCCAAACTCTTGCGGGCTGGGCGAAGAAGGTTATCGGTTGAGGGTTACTCCGGAAGGAATTTCCGTTTCAGCTCCGACCGAGGCCGGGCTTTTCTACGGGATTCAAACGCTGCGCCAACTTCTTCCTCCTGAAATCACAAAAAAGGAGCCCGTGAGGTCTGTAAGCTGGAACGTGCCGGCCTGCAAAATCGAAGATTTCCCCCGCTTCAGGTGGCGGGGCGCGCTTGTCGATGTGGCCCGGCATTTCTTTTCGCTCTCTGAGCTTAAGGACTTCATTGATTGGATCGCGTTTTACAAACTCAACAGGTTGCAGCTCCACCTCAGTGATGACCAGGGCTGGCGCATAGAGATCAAACGCTACCCGAAGCTTACAAAGGTAGGATCCGTTCGTGCCGAATCGCCTTTGAGAGGTAACCGCACTCGAGGCGACGGTAAGCCTTACGGCCCGTACTTCTTTACCCAAGAAGAAATCCGCGCGTTGGTCTTATACGCGTCAAAGCGTCATGTCACTTTGGTTCCTGAGATCGAAATGCCGGCTCACTGCAGAGCGGCGCTTGCTTCTTATCCCGAGCTCGGCTGCACGGGAGGCCCATACGAGGTTGCAACACGGTGGGGCGGAAACGTCGATCTTTTCTGCCCGGGCAAAGAGAGCACTTTCGCTTTTATTCAAGGTGTGCTTAGTGAAGTTGCGGGCGTTTTCCCGGGGCCTTACATACATATCGGCGGGGACGAAGCCGACATGCGCAGGTGGAAGGTTTGCCCGCACTGCCGCCGGAGAATGGAGAGAGAGGACCTTACGAAACTCGAAGAACTCCACAGTTACTTCATCCGGCGCGTTGAGAAGATCGTAAACAGTCTCGGCCGTACGCTTGTAGGCTGGGATGAAATCCTTCAGGGAGGCCTCCCTCCGCGGGCGGTGGTCATGTCCTGGCGCGGTGTGAGGGGCGGCATAGCGGCGGTGAAGGCGGGTCACCAGGCGGTTATGTGTCCGACTTCGCACTGCTATTTCGATTACTACCAGTCGCAAGACCGCTCCAACGAGCCCGAAGCCATAGGCGGGTTCATACCGCTTGAGAAAGTTTACGCTTTCCGGCCCGTGCCTGCCGGGCTGAGCGCGCAGGAAGCCGGGCGGATTTTGGGGGGCCAGGGGAATCTATGGACCGAATTCATTTTCGATTACGCCCAGCTGCAGTACATGGCCTTTCCGCGCCTGTGCGCCCTGTCTGAGGTCTTGTGGTCGCCGGGCGAAGGGAGGCGGGATTTTCCGGCTTTCAAAGCACGGTTGCGGCGGGCTCTACAGCATATGAAAGCGGCGGGCGCCTCTTTCCGCCCGCTGAACCGTTGAGGCCTCCCGCCCACATGGCGGGTACTTGAACGCCGGAGTCGTTCTTCCTATGATAACCGGCGTTTCCCTTCGGTGGTGCTTAAGCAGCTCGGCAGGAAGCGGAAAGGAGATCCTATGAGTCTTCTGGATAGATTCCGGGCCGGTTCCCCTTTTAAGTCCATTGCAGAGCATGCCAGAAAGGTTCACGAATGTGTGGGCTTGCTGCGGCCGCTTACAGAAGCTCTGCTTACCGGAAAGTACGACGAACTTCAGGAGCTGCACCATCAGATGTCCAAAACCGAACACGAGGCCGACATGATCAAAGACGAGGTGCGCAGGCTCCTGGCCAAAAGCATGCTCCTTTCGGTCAAGCGTTACGAAGTGAAGAGATTCGTGGGGCTCCAGGATGACATAGCCGACGCGGCGGAGGATTACGCAGTGGTTCTTACGCTGCGCAACACAAAGGTTCCTGAGGAGCTCCACGAGGATCTCCGCGGACTTGTCGAACAGGTGCTTAAGGTAAGCGACCACTTTCTGTCCCTTTCCGAAAATTTGGTGATCTTGGTTGAATCGGGATTCTCGGGAGAAGCTGCAGAGCAGGTTCTCAAGGCCGTGGAAGATATAGGAGAGCAGGAATGGAATGTAGACAAAGCACAGCGCCGATTCGCCCGGCATTTTTACGAACTTGAGGATCGGATCGATCCGGTCACATTGAGTTTCTTGGACAAGTACTGCCAAATCCTCGGCCTGGTGGCCAACAGGGCCGAGAAGACCAGCAAGTACCTCCGCCAATTAGTGCAGACCTGAAGAACGCTTCACAGCTCATGCGACACCACGGTTGAATTTCACACCCGGAGTTAGGTTTCCATGATACTCATCCTCATTGCTTGCGCGGCGGGTTTTTACACGGCGTTCGGTATCGGAAGCAATGACGGCGCGAACTCGATGGCGGTTGCCGTAGGTTCCCGCGCGATTCAGGCCTTCAGGGCTGTTTTGCTTGCTGCCGTATGTGAGCTTGCAGGGTCCGTACTTGTCGGGAGTCATGTTTCAAACACGGTACGCAAAGGCATAATCGATGTCCATGCGTTTGTGGGTGCCCCGCAGTTTCTCGCCTATGGAATGCTTTGCGCGTTGCTTGCTACAGCCGTTTGGCTGCATTTCGCATCGCTTTTGGGTATGCCGGTTTCAACGACCCACTCAGTAGTGGGGGCCATCTTCGGCTTCGGGTTGCTTTGGGCCGGTGCGCAGAACGTCCAGTGGGGCACAATGGTGAAAATCGTAGCCAGTTGGATCATATCGCCTATTGCAGGCGGGATCATGGCTTTTACATTTTTCAAGCTCATATCGAGGCAGATTCTCGGTAGGGCGCGGCCGATGCGAGCGGCTTTATTCGGGGCGCCTTTCTGGGTTTTCGTGACCTTTGCGGCTGTGACCCTCGCGACGATTCTTAAAGGGCTCAAACACCTGCACCTGGACATTTCTGCCAAGGATGCACTGCTGGGCAGCGCGCTTGTAGGCCTTACTGCAGCAGGCGTCGCAACGGTCCTGGTAAGACGCTTTGTGGAAAGAAACGGCTCTCTGGCTTATGACGAGCAGCTGCTTGCAGTGGAGCGCATCTTCTCACCGCTTGTTATAATCACTTCCTGCTCAGTCGCTTTCGCCCATGGCGCAAATGATGTGGCGAACGCGGTGGGACCTCTAGCCGCGGTTGTTGAAATCGTTCAAACGCACCAAGTTCCTCACAAGGTCGGCATCGATCTTTGGGTGCTTTTCTTGGGCGGCGGCGGAATAGCGGTGGGGCTTGTCATTTTGGGACACCGCGTCATCCGCACAATGGGCATGAACATTACGGACCTTACCCCGTCGCGGGGTATTGCGGCGGATATCGCGACATGCATTGCGGTACTTGCTTTTTCCCGGTTGGGTATACCTATTTCAACAACACACACTTCGGTGGGGTCGATAATCGGAGTGGGCATGGCCCGAGGGATTACAGGCATCAACCTCCGGGTGATAAACTCGATCTTTATTTCGTGGATAGGAACGATACCTTTTACAGCGGGCCTCACAATCCTCTTCTATTGGATCGCAAAGGCTCTGTTCCTCTGACCGCTTCTATGAAATCCAGCCCGCCTCCGCGGCTTTAGATTCGGTCCGGCATATCGTAAGGCTTGCGTTTCGGGCGGTCCAAATAGGAATCAGCCTGGGGATCGCCTACAAAACGCTCTTTCTTGGGGTCCCACTTAAGCGGCCGCCCGATCCAGCGGGCGATATTCCCCAGGTGGCAGACCGTGCAGGACCGGTGGCCGATTTCAACATCAGCCACCGGGCGCTTGCGCGATTTTATGCATGCAATCCAATTGAGCATGTGATCATCGCTTACAGGCAGCCTTATCGCCCCGGGCCCCAGAGGCTCTTCGGCCAGTTCGGGCGGGTCGACCGTGAACCTCCCTCTTGAGATCGTGATCTTTCCTTTCGTTCCAATGAAGATCGCACCGCCGGGAGGGCCGTTTTCCAGACGAAGCACAACGCCGTTTGCGTAGCGGAAGCAAACCTTGGGTTTGCTGCACAATTGATTACCCCTCGACCTGGATTCGGGAGCGGTGTAGACGGGAGGATCGAACTTGCCTCCCTCGGTCCACACTTCAACGGGCCCGCTGTCGTCCATTCCAAGGGCCCATTGCACTTGATCCAGTCCGTGGGCGCCCCAACCGGTCATCTCACCTCCGGAGTAAGTGCGGCATGAAATCCAACCGGGATTGGCGCGCGATACATAAATATCGCGGTGGAAGGGTACCGGGTCTGTTTGGCCGCACCACATGTCCCAGTTAAGCTCAGGAGGAAGCGGTTGCCCGGGGAACTTAAGTTCCCAAGGGCTCGGATAATTATGTCCAATGACCGTGTGTACCTTGCCGATCCGCCCGTTGCGGATCAGCTCGCAGGCGATCCGGTTTTGCTTCATTGAACGCTGTTGGCTTCCCGTTTGAAAAACACGGTCGTACTTGCGTGCGGCTTCGACCATAAGTCTTCCCTCGCGGATGGTAAGCGAGAGCGGCTTTTCACAGTACACATCTTTGTCCGCCTGGCACGCATGGATACTGGGCAGTGCGTGCCAATGGTCCGGTGTGGATATGATCACAGCATCAATGTCCTTTGCCTCGAGCATCTTCCTGTAGTCTTGATAAGCGCGGCAGTTACGCTTCTTGGCCATTGCCTTGGCCTTGCGCAGGTCCACATCGCAGACCGCTACAATGCGTGCGGCCCGGGGAAGATTCATCAGGCCGCGCGCCCGGCGTCCGACGCCTATGTAGCCGATTCCCACCTGATCACCGGGCCCGGTGTACCCGCGGCCGCCGAGCACCCGCGCGGGAACCACAACAGGTGCTGCGATACCGAGTATCGCTGTCTTATGCAGAAAAGAGCGACGTGTGTAAGTGGTGTGTTTTTTCATTTCCGAGTCCTCTCCGTGTAACGCATAAAGAAGGCCGAAGCAAATGGACTCCTGCTGTCGGTGCTGTTTTTCGTTAGAGAACCATTCTACAGAAAGCCGCTTTCAATCTCTACAGTCCTTTTTCGAGCAGCAGAGGCAGGGGCCGCCCCGCTGTTTGAGGCGCAATGAGTTCGCCGATTACGATGCTGAGTTCTTCAAGTTCCCCGCCGGGAACAAGGGTAATCGGATCCGGATATGCTCCGACTGCATCCTCAGGTTCCCCCACAAGGCCGTCGTTGTCCCGGTCGGTGCTTGCAATAAGCAGATAGGTACCAGCCTCCAAGCCTTTCAATGTAAAGTTGTATCCGTGCTCCCGGTCGGTATCAGTTGTGGCGACGGGCTGAAAAGTCTCATAGTCAACGAGCAATACATAGACGGTACCCACATCGCCCATGGTCGGCCCGCCCACGTGCATAGTAACAGTCACATTGGCTGTGGGACTGCCTTGGCGTGCGTCTGATTCAATACGTACGGTTCCCGTGTACGTGCCTTCGGGAAGCCCGTTGCGGTCAACCGAAACATGGAGAGCCAGAGGAGTCACGCCCCCTGTGGGCTCGACTGAAATCCATGGCTGATCAGCCTCGATGGAGGTTATCGTCAGGACCCCTGTACCGCCGTTTGTTACGTGCAGAATAAGGGTTTCCAAGTAGTTCTTGAAATCCAGGCTTACGGCCGAAACGCTCAAGCGGGAGCTGGCCGGACCCGTTACCACGGCTCCGGGGATTGTGGAGGCTGCATGGACCGCACGCGCGGCATCGATAATGCCCCAGCCGTAAAGCGGATCAAAACCGGCCGTTCCCGCTTCGCGGGTTATGCGCTCATTGGTTTGGGGGTGCCTTCCTGAGAGCAGCAGATCGAAATCCTGCGCCGTGAGATGCGGATTTACGCTTAGCATAAGAGCCGCAATGCCCGACACATGGGGAGTCGCCATGCTTGTGCCCTGTTCAAACTCATAATTGAACCTGTCGAAACCGCGGGCGCTCGTGCTAAGCACTCCGTCCGGAAAAGAATCTCCGGTCAGATCGAGCGACAGGTCGCCTCCCGGTGCAGCGACACCAACCCAAGACCCCCAGTTTGAGTAAGAAGCCTTCAGCCCTTGAGGTCCGACGGCGGTTACGGCTACGACCCCATCGTAAGCCGCCGGATAAAAGGGCGAATTTGTATTGTTGTTCCCGGCGGCCGCCACAAGTATGGCTCCGGCTTGGCGGGCATCGCGGACCGCTTCTTCCATGGTTTTACTGTACACGTCCAGTCCGAAGCTTAAGTTTATGACACGCGCGGGCTTTTCGGGCGTGGTTCCGGAGGCATTGGGTAAACCGGCGGCGTAGCGGATCCCCTCGGCTATGTCCGCACTTGTTCCTCCACCCACACCGAGGACACGCACAGGCATGATAAGACACTTCCAAGCGACCCCTGCAACGCCTGTGTTGTTGTCGGTTGCAGCGCCTATCGTGCCTGCGACGTGAGTGCCGTGGAAACTCGGTGAAAAACCGCGGGGATCGTCTCCTGCATCTTCAGGGTCCGGGTCGCGGCCGTCGCCGTCGTTTGCGATCTGGGGATCCGATATGAAGTCGTAGCCTTCCGTGATCTTGCCCGCCAAGTCGGGGTGTCCCGACAATATTCCGGTATCTACGACGGCAACCACTATTTGGTCGCTGCCGACGGACAGATCCCAAGCATCGGGCAGGTTTATGAAATTATAGTGCCACTGGAGCCGGAAATGGGGATCGTTCGGAACCCGGCACGGTTTGTAAATGTAATTGGGCTCGGTGTAAACGATCGAAGGATCGCCCTGCAGGCTGCGGAGGGCTGCAAAAGTGAGACTCCTGAGTGTATTGATTCGGTCGTTGCTCACCGAAAGCTTACCTTCGGCCTTGAACCCGGGGCCCGCATGGGCGCGAAGAAGAACCGCACCACCTGAGAGTGTCTCCTCAGGCGAAAAGCCCAACGGTTCCGCGGCTTTGAAGCGGCCTGTGTTTTTTCTCTTGACGATAAGCTCTCCCGGTACGAAGTCCGCTCCTACAGGTACCCCGAGGGAGCTTGACGTTGCGATCGAAGCGGCGTCGAGCGCAAGCACGTAAGCCGACCCGCCGCGGTAGGCGCGTACTCCGACAATGAAGGAGCCGGGGCCCTCCGTATCGAGCACCTCCATGTCCACGTATCCTTGCGAGGCATCGAGCAATCGCCCTTGGGAGTCAAGAAGGATCAAGTCCAAGTCCGTGCGGATTAGATCATCCTCTGCAATCGTAAGGGTTATCCTTACATTCTGATCGGCCTGCAGGCGGAACAAATCTTCGATTTCCACGCCCCGTTCCGGATCGAGGAGATAGCCGGGGTCCCTCCTTTCAGCGAATCCGGAGAGCCGCTCTCCGGGTGAGATTTGTTGTGCTTGGGCGAGTTCGTCGTTGGGCTCTTTCTCAAGAATGTTCTGGGGCCCCACGATGAGTCGGCCTGTAACCGGCGGCACTTCAGCGGGCAACACCCGCCAAATAAAGCTTGCGGACACTTGATTCGTGCCGTCTGAGACCGTCACTTTGATTTCGTAGGGACTTAAGGCCGCCGCGCCCGGGCTTATCGTGCCTTCGATCGTTGAGCTTCCGGGGTCAAAAGTCAGGCCCGGCGGCAGGCCTTCGACACTGAAGGTAAGAGGATCGCCTTCCGGATCTTGCGCCGAGAGAACCAAGGATACCGAATCCCCTTCATGGTTGAGGCGGTTTGGAAGCTCGGAGATCCGGGGAGGTTCGTTGGCAGGTGTTATGACCCAGGAGAATTTCAACTCGGCTGTCTGTGATCCGTCGGATACGGTGATAACAACATGGTACGGGCTTCCTGCTGCAGCGCCGGGTTCGACGGTTCCTCGAATGGTTCCGGTTCGGGCATCGATGGCAAGCCCGGGAGGAAGCCCTTGAGCTGCAAAGGTAAGTGTCCCGCCTTCAGGATCGCTTGCTGAAATTACAAGGGATACGGCCTGTCCTTCCTTGCTTTCCTGATCGGGTACCGGTGAGAGGGCCGGAGGTTGGTCAGGCGGTGCGCCTCCCCCTCCGCCTCCTGAGTTACACCCTGCGAGGTACACAAGGACGAGAAAAAACGGAATGCTCTTAAGCAAGCGGATTTTTCGCATTCAGCGCAGAAAGCAAAAAAGAGATCCTTCGCGAACAGGTCGCCTCTATCGATCCTAGGGGCAAGCGCTGATCGGCACAACCCGGCCGAGGGCGGCTCAGGGCCCGTAGCTTATGACAAGCTCGGGCGCTTTCCCCCCCTCCCGGGACAGGTAGATCGCACCGTCGGTGGTTGTCGGCACCAGGGCGAGGCTCAGCCGGCCGGGCTTATCCAGGTTGACCGAAATCGGCCGTTCCACCGGCTTCCCTCTCGGCACCCGGCCTATCACGCCCACTTGCCGCCCGAGAGCCGGCCGGCTGTTGAAGGTTACTGTTTTTTCGTGCCAGGGTGCCTGCACCAAATGGATCCTGCCCGAATCATTGCTCTGCGCCGCTGTGGAGTCTGAAACGTAAAGTCTGAGTTTTACACTTTTCACCTTTCCGGGCACATCGACATCGAAACGCAGATAGACAACAGCGTAATCTCCGTCTTGCATTTTCTGGGCGCCGCCGTCCACAAGAAGGTAAGGTTTGGCGCCGTGAGGCTCATCGGGCGTGCGCTTCTGCACAAAAGCATCGGCCGAGGCCGGGATCACAAGTTCTCCGGCTGATCCTGTATGCCTGATCATAAAGGGAAGGCGCAGCTCCCTTCCCTTTGTATCCCTGAGAACGACTGCAGCGGGGTATCGGCCTGCGCGCACTCCGGGCTTGGCCCGCAATGTAACGGACACCTGAAGCGCGGCCTTGGAAGGAATGGTGACGTTCGCCGGATCGACACTCGCTTCAAATCCGGGAGGGGTTTCAACGCGCAGCTCACCCTCCAGATCTTCGATGGTGTGGTTTTTCAGGACCGCGGTGCTTGTCACACTCCGCCTGAACTCGCTCATCATCGCGGGCCGTATACCGACGCTCAAAGGCAGAACGGCTTTACGTATCAACTCGACCGCACAAAGGACGGGCGGTGCGGCTCCGTTGAGTTCGCCCCGCGGTGAAAAAGCGATTTCAATGTCGCCTTGCACCACGAAGTCGTCATATTGCTTTACAAGCGGCGCTCCCTTGGCGCCGGTCTCAGCCGCTATGTCAAGCTTGTCTTCCACGACGCGGTTTTGTATTTCAACGGAGAAGACCCTGCGGCCGGGCAGCTGGAGCTTAGGTTCCAAGAAATAAAGCTTTACGGTGTACAATCCCGGCGGATCACCCGGAGACGTGCATGGAATTCGGATCCGCCTGACACCTTCCACTCTGGAGGCGAAGAGCCAGGGATCGGGTGCACCCTGGATTTCGGGAAAATCGACGCCTTCCGCCTGGTAGCGGCCGCCGGGCCAGAGTTCAACCGTAACTGGGACATTCAGAACGAGGCGATCCGTTCTGGGCCTCGGGTAGGTGAGCCACAGAGTGCCGTCCGAACCGCGCCTGTCACCGGGCGCACCGAAGTTGATCGCCATATGGGTCACGGGAAGCAGCGGGCCCGAGGCGCTGTACATGCCCCACCAGCGGCTCCGCCCCCGCGGCCCGAAAGCAACGGTGCACTGCAGCGCAAACGGGCAAACGCAGCCTGAGCTTGCCTCCGGCATAGTGACTATACCGTTTGCAGGAATGCAATTGATCCAACAGCCTGAACGAAGCCCTCCGAAATGCGCCGTCCCGTAGTCACGTTGGAGATCGTAGAGAGCGGCAGATCCCGAACGGAAAAAGAGCACATTCGTGCTGCCTGCGATACAGCCGCAGTGGTGGCCCGGCCTTGACATCTGCCATTTTTCGTAGCGGCCTGTTACAGGGTTCTCCCTTTGTTTGGGTTCCCCTGTGCGCAAATCGTAAGCCCACGGCTCCGCGATGATCGTATCACCTACGATGAGAGGCCTGCTTCGATAACCCTTCCGGCCGGACCAAAGCAGTTTGCCGTTTTCGCCGTCGATCGCTATGAGACTGCGCCTTGAAAAAGCGCCTGCAAAGAATTCGCTCCAAAAATGGCCGTTCCAAGGTTGGGCGCAAAGAAGCAGCACGCCCTCAGCGCACATGGCTGTGAGATCGCCTCCGCCGCTTCCTATTTTCACGCAGTCCGAAACGTACTGCGGCTTCTCCCACAAAACCCCTCCTGTGGTCAGGTTAAGAGCGACGACCAATCGGACATCGGGCGGGATAGGCTTTCCGCGGCGGTCGACACGCATGCTGTGTTCGATCCCTTCAAGGGCCTGGGCGCGCTGCTCGGGAGTCACCGATCTGTCGACAAAGTAAATGCGCTTCCCATCGCTGCAGACCGTCGTATTCATGATGGCTTTGCCCACGTATTGCCACTTTAGGGAACCGCTCTCTGCGTCGTAAGCGAAAAGACGGTCGGAAGTGTGAGATCCCTTCGTTGAGCTGCCCAGGAGAAAGCGGCCGACGCGCGCTACGTATCCCCAACTTCCCGACGGGCTCTTTGGGTGGACAGGCACGTTG
>CAZGYL010000126.1:0-10553 GCA_964529985.1 uncultured Planctomycetia bacterium
CCGTTATCCGGTACGCTTGCAGCTTTTCGCCGTACGTCCCGACTCGGGCGGAGCGGGCAGGCACCGCGGGGGTAACGGTATAATCCGGCAGATCGAGTTTCTCGAACCGCTTGAAGTGTCGTTGCTCACTTCGCGCAGGACCACTTGCCCGTACGGCCTTGCAGGCGGCAAGCCGGGTAAACCGGGGCGTAACCTCCTTTACCGCTGCGGCTCGAGCGCACCGGAGCTCCTTCCCGGTATTGTGCATGTGAGGGTAGCGGCCGGTGACGTCCTGAAGATCGAAACCCCCGGCGGAGGGGGATACGGGGAACCTCAGTGAAGAATTCAGACCTCACAGCAGGGGGATCGCAGCAAGGGGATGGTTTACCTCGGGCTCTTCGCCTCACCGGACTTCCTGCCCGGTGAGATCTTTGCCCAAGAAGCGCCGCTTTGCTTGAGCAAGATTTCTTTTGAAGAACTTATCGTCGGGAAGGAGCTTGACCAGACGGGATAAGTAATGGAGCCTTGGTACCAGCAGGTAAGGGGCCTTGGTTCTTTGTGCCAAAAAGGCAAGCGCCCGGACGGATTCCGGATCCCGAGCCAAGAGCAGCCGCGCCGCATGGTCTGCAAGAGACCAACTTCTTGCTGCAACAGCTTTTTCAAGAAGCGACTCCAGGCAAGGTTTAGCCTCCCGCCAGGGGCTTTCAGCCACCTTCAGGCGGGCCTTGCCCAACGCACTTGAGCTTTGGAGCTCAAGTCTTTTGAGAGCTTGCGCCAAAACCCCGCGCAGTTTCCCGACTCTGCGTGAAACTTCGTCCGGGAGGGGGCCCTGTGCTTTCTCAAGGCGCGCAAGCGCGCATTCAGCTTCAGCAAAAAGCCCTAATTGCACCCAGAAATCGGCCTCATAAAGAAAGGGCTCGGGATCGCCGCGCGAAACCGCCTGGGCTCGACGGATTTCAGAAAGGGCGCGGTCGTAAACGCTCAGGCGCTTCCACCTCTCTGCGCGCATCAGCGCAGCCAGTGCGGCTTTACCCAAAGCTGCAAACGGGTACTCACGGGAGGATTCCCCTTGCGCCTTCTTGAGGGCCAAAAAGTAGGATCTCAAGTGCCGGGCGGTTTGCCTGGCTGCAGGATCTCGTACTCTTAGAAGCTGCTGCGCCGCCTGGTAGCAAGCCTCCTGATCATACGGATCCTTAACGACTATCTCCAAAAGGTGTTCCAGGGCTTCTCGGGGTTTGTTGAGCTTGGCCAGGACCAAAGCTGAATTGAAGTGGGCTTCTCTTGCGGCTTCAGGTATCTTGAAGCCGAAACTCAGTTCGCGAAGCGCTTCCTTAAACCTGCCTCCCTTTGAAAGGGCAATGCCTCTTACGAAGTGGGCGAAGGGATCCGAGGAATCCACCTTAAGGAGTGATTCCGCATGAGGGAGGATTTCGTCGAAGCGGCCGGCGCGGAGAAGCACGGCTATCGCCTGGCGGTGAAGAGCGGGAGCGTCCTGCAGTCGGAGCGCCCTGTCGAGCACCTTGAGCGCTTCGTCGTGAAGATCCTGGAACGTCAGGGCTTGAGCCAAATGAAGGAGGCATTCCACATGATCAGGTTGCCCGGGCCCTGCTGCCGCAAGCAGGCGGCGCAGTTCCTTCTCGCAAGCAGGGTAATCGCCGAGTTCAAAAAGGCAGCGGGCCTTCAGCTTCATGAGCTCTATACGTTGCCTGTCCCCCGGTTTCTTTTCCTCCGAGGAGTCAGGGAGCGACTCGATTGCGCTGAGGGCCGAGTCATAGCGGCCGGCGGTAATAAGCTTTCTGATCTCCTCGACCGAAGGAGTGTAAGCAGCAAGAAGGACCGCAGCTGTAAGAAGTACCTTCACAAGCACTCAGCCCTCATTGTCGAATTGAGGTACAGAAGTTCGGTTTTGCAGAGAATGTAGTGACGAGCCATCAACGATCGCGGGTCTCAAGTGAACCGGCGGCCGGTGCGCGCACGAGACGCCGGTTCGGCAGCCGGGCTGTCAAGTATTGTGGTGCACCGGTCACCTTGAGGAGCAGCGAACCATCATGGGCTTCCACCTGCTTGCGTTTTCCGCCGAGGTGATCCACAACCTTGAACTTGCATGAGTCCGACGGTAGACGCGCCGTCCGCCCACCCTGTGCAACAGTCCACACGCTGAGCCGCAGCTCTTCGCCCCGCCGGAAGAGAAGTGCGTAGATTTCAGGATCGCCGGTTGCAATGCGCTTCGAAAACTCGAATCCGTCCAACATCGACACAAGCGTTTTGGCCGCTCGATAGGCGGGCTTCGGGTCGTAAACGGGAGAACGGCCTGCATGGTACTTGAAGGCCACTGTGCCGAAGTGGTGTTCGGGCTCATGTGGGTCGGGCCCATCGTCGTGCCAGTCGTACCAGATAGAGATCGGAATCCCTTGGGAGATATTGATCAGCCACTGCCGCGCAAGCATCTTGCCCTGGCGCTCCGGATCGAACCCCTTCCAGACGGCCGAATAGCCCCATTCTCCTGAAAGAATCGGAATCTTTCTGCCGGGTGGAGCGTAGCGCGCGATCAGGCGGCGAAGCTTGTGATATTCGGGTACTGCGGTCTCCGGACCCGACTGTCTGTAGGGGTGAACCGAAACCGCATCCCACCATTTAAGCAGCCCGCTTTTGAAACAGCTTTCAAGGAAGGGCAAATCAATACGGGAGGTTGCCGGTCCTATGATCGCCTCTTCAGGCGCTGCCTGGCGTATGGCTCGAGCAGCTGCAAGCGCAAGCTCGGCATAGTCTCCGGCGTCGGGTTTCGGTTTCCAGAAGTTTTTTATATTGGGCTCGTTCCAGATCTCCCAGAGGATGCCGCGGCCTTTGAAACGCCGGGCCGCAGCAGCAGCCCATTTCGCAAACGCCCTGCGACCTCGCTCAGTAACGACAGACCTGTTGCGTTCGTAGATCGGATTGCTGTAGTCCAAGATAAACAAGGCGCGGATACCATAAGGCTTGAGTGCTTTAAGCAACCGCTCGTAGGGGGAGAAGTCGTACGCACCCGGACGGCGTTCGGTCCGAGCCCACGTAAAATCCATGCGTATCCACCGGAATCCGCCTTCAGAGAGCATTTCCATTTCGCCGGGTCTGGGATCGGTGAAATGAATGTTGACCCCGAGTCCGTCGATTCGGCCTGCGGGCGGCAGAGCCGGATGTCGCACCGCTGCACCCAGAGCACCCGGGGCCAGCACGCATAGAACGAAAATAACCGCCTGGAGCAGTCTGCCGGTATGCATAATCCGTCCGTCCGTTCAGTAGGCTTTTCAGAACTTGACTCCGTACCTGTGCCGCTGAAAAACAATCTTCGCATTAATCGGTCTGAACATCAAACCCGAGTCCGGCCTATCCCCGAATCCGAAGCGCACCGAAAGGGTGCATGTTTTAGGCCTTCTGCAGGCTGGAGATAATCGAGCGCTGGTGTATATTGGCAATATGGCTCAGGCGCCCCTTGAGAAAGGAGTTTCCGGCTTGACTTCAAAACGACGAGATTTCTTAGCCGTTCTGGGTTTCGGGTTTTCCGCTCACGCTTTGGGTGCCTCCTCGGGCAAAAGCTCTTTCCGATTACGCTACGCCCTTGCCTCCTGCCTCTATGGATGCATGGATCTGGAGACCGTTTTGGCGCAGGTACGGCTTGTCGGTGCGACGCATATAGATCTTTGGCCGAGGCCTCACGGCAACCAGCGCGAGCAACTTGACGAAATCGGGGAGCATGCTTTCAAGGAGCTCCTTTCACGACACAACGTCAAACTGGGCATTCTTAGCAGGTACGATAAAGGACCTTTCCGGTTGAAGGAAGAAATAGGGGTCGCGCAAAGGCTCGGAGCTTCGCTTATAGTGACAGGAAGCGGAAGACCTGCCGGAGGGTCCGATCTGAAGAAAAGAATCCTCACATTCGTTGAAAAACTCAAGCCTACGCTTGAAGCTGCAGAGGCGGCCGGAGTAACGATTGGAATCGAGAATCACAGCCGGAGCCTCATTGACAGCCCCGATTCGATCCGACTTTTGGGCGAACTTTCCCCTTCGCGGCACTTGGGTGTGGCATTGGCTCCCTACCACCTGCCTCAGGATCCGAAGCTCATAGCGGGACTTATCCGCGGGTTGCGCGGAAAGCTCGTTCACTTCTACGCGTGGCAACATGGAAAAGGCTGCATGCGCAAGCTTCCGAAAGAGGAGGAGTTGCTGCAGCTCCCGGGCCGCGGGCCTCTTGATTTCAAACCGATACTGCAAGCACTGAAGGATATCAACTACAAGAGGTGGACGGAGATCTTCATGCATCCTGTTCCCAGAGGAATACCTATTCTGCCGACTGCCCGCGCGGTGACCGAAGAGATCAATCGGGCCCGCCGTTACCTCGACGCTCTTTGCCGCACTTTGGATTGAGCGGATAAGGTAAGAGCTTCTTGAGGGCCGACCGCAACCGGTCTTGATGGGGTCGCCTCGTTGAATTTAGAATGCAATGAGAAAAGAAGTTTGCTCTCAGCCGATGCTTTTGGTTCCCGTGTGCAAGGAAAGGTGAAAAATGCAAACCGAATCAACACAACCGCGCTTCTTCCCTCCTGTATCGCGCTATATCTCCAAGCTGGTTGTCCTTTGTTGCGGGCTGTGTCTGGTGAGCTTCTCGGTACGGACCACTTCGGGAGGAGAGCGTCCCCGCAAACGCGACCGTCCGCCCCAGAAGCGCCGGGTTTTCAAAAAGCGCTTCGATCCTGTGGTCAAAGAGATCGAAGGCTGGCGCGTTTTTGTTGAGCCTGCGCTTCTTGAGGGTGCCTGGGCGGAAGAGGGGAAGCGGGCCCTCACCATGCTTGCCAATCACTTGCAGAGGATCAAAATACTCATGCTGCCTGATCGGCTTAAGAAGTTGCAGCGGATCGGCATATGGATCGAACATCGACACCCCCGTTTGGGCGCCATGCAGTACCACCCGAGCAAAGACTGGCTTGTCAGTCATGGATATGATCCGCGCCTCGCAAAAAAGGTACACATAACTCGTGCCGCCGAGCTTCTCTCACGCCGGCAGATGCTCAAGCACCCGGCTGTTGTCCTTCATGAACTCGCCCATGCTTACCACGATCAGTTTCTGGGTTTCGATAACCCTGAGATTATCGCCGCCTACCGCAAGGCCAAAGCGGCGGGAATTTACGAGAACGTGCTTATCTGGACGGGGAGGCACGGCCGTCACTACGGCCTTACCAACCCTCAAGAGTATTTCGCGGAAGGCACCGAGGCGTACCTCTACCGTAACGACTTTTACCCGTTCGTTCGGGCTGAGCTGCAGGAACATGATCCCACGCTGCACAAGCTGCTTGAGAAGATCTGGGGGCCTGCTCGGTGAAAGCGCAAAAGCTTTGGAAGGCGGAAGAAACCGGGCATGAGTGGGCGGGGAAAAGGCCTCAGAAGGAATGCCGCCGCCTGGTGCGGCGTCACGTGCTGAAGGTTTTGTTTCTCTTTGCGGCTTTGTGGGAAGCGCCGGCCGCGGGCAAGCCGGCTCTTCCCAACATCCTCTTTATCCTTGCTGACGACTTAGGATACGGTGACGTAGGGTGCTACAATCCTGAATCGAAAGTGCCGACCCCGAATTTGGATCGGCTCGCCCGCCAGGGTATGCGCTTCACCGATGCTCACGCAGGATCAACGGTGTGCACGCCGTCACGATACGCAATACTGACGGGGCGCATGACCTTTCGGATCGGGTACCGCGGCGTGTTTGTGGGTGTTGGAGGCCCGTGCCTCATTGAAAAAGAGCGGCTGACGTTGCCCCAGATGCTGCGCGAGCGTGGTTATGCGACGGCCTTGGTGGGTAAATGGCATCTCGGACTCACTTTCTTGGATAAGCAGGGCCGGAGGGTAACCGATCCCGGCGTCAACGGGGTGCGGCGTGTTGATTTTTCCAGGCGGATTCCCGATGCTCCGATCCACCGCGGGTTCGACTATTTCTTCGGAACCGCGTGCTGCCCGACAACCGACTGGCTCTATGCCTGGATCGAAGGCGATCGCATTCCCGTACCCCCGACGCACCTTTTGGATAAGAGCCGCCTGCCGAAACACCCCTATTCGCGCGACAACAGGCGCGGCATGATCGCGCCGGGCTATGATTTGGAAACAGTGGATCTTGTTTTCCTGGAAAAGAGCAAAAAGTGGCTTGAAAAGCACGTAAGGACCCATCCGAACCAGCCGTTCTTTCTGTTCCATTCGTGCCAGGCCGTGCACTTACCTTCTTTTGCAGCGCCGGCTTTTCAGGGAAAGACCGAGGCCGGGCCTCACGGTGATTTCATCTTCGAGTTCGATGCCATTGTGGGTGAGTTGTTAAAAACTTTGGATCGACTGAACGTCGCTGACAACACAATCGTTTTTGTTACAAGCGACAACGGCCCTGAAGTCACTACGGTCCTAAACATGAGGAGGGACTACGGACACGATGGAGCCCGGCCCTGGCGGGGCTTCAAGCGGGACCAATGGGAGGGCGGGCACCGCGTGCCGCTCATTGTTCGGTGGCCCGGGAAGATCAAGCCAGGTAGTGTAACGGATCAAACCGTATGCCTGAGCGACATTATGGCTACATGTGCAGCGCTTGTGGGGGAGCAGCTGCCGGACGGTGCAGCCGAGGACAGTTTTAATATTATGCCCGTGCTTCTCGGTACGGCCTCAGGACCGATCCGCCGGTATACCCTCCACCAGACCATTCGGTTGGCCCTTGCGATTCGGCACGGCCCGTGGAAGTATTTGGATCACCGTGGTTCGGGGGGTAACGACTACAGCCGCGGGCGCCTGAAGGCTCTGGCGCTGCCCGATACGGCGCCCGGTGCACCCGGGCAATTGTATAACTTGGCCGAGGATCCCGGGGAGCGGAGGAATCTCTATTTCGAGCGGCCGGATATTGTGAGGAAATTGAAGGACAAGCTGGAGGAATTCAAGGCAAGCGGGCGCAGTGCGCCGCACAGGAAGTGAATCGTCGTTTCAAGGACACGGAGTCAGGGCTTCTGTAGGGCCGATCGCACTTCTTCCTCCCAAACTCTGACCACTTGAGTCGTAAGAGGGGAGCCGGGTTTTATCGGGGAAATCAGTATCGCCCACCTTGCAGGCTTACCTCTGAGGGTCAGGCCCGGTTCCCTGGGCGCAAGCACAAGCAGGCTGCCGGGGCGTCCTGCAAGCGGGAGCGGGGGATTGAAATAGCGGTACGGGGCTACCTTCTTCTCTCCTTCCTCCTCCCCGTAAAGCCGGCGCCCCAGCGGCGCGAGAGTGGCTGGCAGAGAACCTGTTGCAGCGTAATATTGTAAAACCGCCCCGCAAAGCTCATGGAGCTCAACCGCAACCGGATCGGTCACAGAGAGAGGAAGTTTCTTTTCCGCTTCGCGCCTTTGGGCGGCACAGCCGCCCATAAGCAGAAAGCCGCCCAGAGCGAGAAGGACCGCCCGGGGTTTCCTCTCTTTCCTCTGGCGGGGAAGGGTGCGTTTCCCGCCGCTAAGGCCTTTGTTTTTCATAAGCACGCTTCTTAGGTCCCTCAAGTCTGAAGTCGCTTTTTGCAAACCGGCTGGTTTATTTTTTCCTCTTTTTCCGCTGTGAATGCAAGCCCTTTTGGAGGGAAGGGCGTTCATAGCACGCGTGGTTCGGCTTGTTTTCGGAAAGCGCGGGCGGGTAGGATGGAAGATCCCGGCCGATTTTTCTTCCCCGGCACCTTGCGAAACGGCTGCTATGTCTGAGAAAGAGAGTCCAAGCAGCGAAACCTTAATGGAGCAGTACCAAAAGAGCCTTGACGGCGCTGCTTTTGACCTTCTTGTGAACCGGTTCATGCTGCCCGCCTACTCAGCAGCGCGCCGGATCCTGGGCGACGAGGATCTTGCTGAAGACGCGGTTCAGGAGGCTTTCTTGAGGGTGGTGCGCGACCGCAACAGCTATCGACCTTCTTTTCCTTTTTCGGTCTGGTTTTACACGATCCTTCGAAACGTATGCCGTGATATACAACGCCGCAGGTTACGTCAGGCCGCGCTTATAAGGCGCGTTGCGCATTTTGCAGCAAGGCGCACTGCGTCCGGCCGACGTACGGAAGCCGAATACCTGCTTGAAAGGCTTCCGGAAACCCTGCGCGTTGTGCTCCTTCTGAGGATCAGAGACAACCTTTCATTCCGCCAGATAGCTGCGGTACTGGGTATTTCAGAGGAAGCGGCAAAGAAGCGGGGACAGCGGGGGCTGCGGCTTTTGCGGCTGCAAGCACAGCAGCTGGAGCGGAATGCGCCTCTTGCGCCGGGGCCGTGAGATGGCAATGGACTGCAGACGGATACGAGAAAAAATCGAGCTTTTCGTTCTGGACGGGCTTTCGCCTGAGGAAAAGCTTCAGGTGACAGAACACGTAAGGAATTGCTGTACGTGCCGGGAGGAGGTCGAGCAATACCGCCGGCTGGTGGGAAAGATCGCCCGAGGGACGCAAGGTGAGCAACTTGGCGAAGAAGAGGTCCTTCGGCTGCAGGCCGCATGTAGGAGAGCTGTAAGGGAAGAGATCCGCCGCAGAGCACGCCTTCGCACTTTGAGGAATCTTGTCGCAGCGCTTTTTTTGATTGCGACCTTGGGTTTTGTGTTCCGGCTTTCGAGGGTCAGGAAGGAACCCCCTCCTCTTATGCACGAGAGTTGGAGTTACAGAGGTGTTTCCGCTATGCCTGCTTCGCCTGCAGACCAGGTAGTTGTTTCAGGCACCCGCTTATATCTTTTGCGCAAAAAAGACGGCGAAACATGTGTTGCTGCCGTAGACATAGAAAGCGGTTCGGAGTTGTGGCGTTCGCAGTGCAAGCCTCTCGGTTATTTGGCCGCTGACGCCGACAGAGTATTTTGCCTGACCGGAGGCCCGGGGGAGGAGATATACCTGACGGCGCTCGGAGGCGATGATGGGAAAGTGATTTGGATGGTCGGTGGGCGAAGCAAGCGGCCTGTGTGGGGCCTATGCAGGCCGGTTGTGCTTCAGAGCGCACTTGTTTGCTGGACCGATGGTCCTGAAGTGCGGCTTTTTGATTCGCAAACAGGACGTGAGCTTTGGACTGTGGATTTGGGGGAGGACGGCCCGCTTTCGCGGGCTGTGCCTGACAGAGAGGGCCTTTTTGTGGCCGGGCGCAAGAACCTCTATTGCCTTGAGGCGCGCACCGGAGGGGAACTTTGGCGGATCGATTACGGGAACGGAGTTTTCGGCCGAGACCGCCCTTTGGCTGCGGCCTGGGCCGGGAGAGTATTCGTAGCCAGAAAGCGGCCTGATTTTCAAGCTGAACTTGTATGCATTGACGCCCGGCAGCGCAAAATCCTCTGGCGCCGGCCTGTGCCCCCTGTTCGGTTCTTGCTTGCTGCTTTGGACGGGGTTTTCCTTCGTGCCGCTGGAATTATCGCTTTAGACAGGTATACGGGACACACACTTTGGAGGTACCCAGCAAGCGGCTGCGGCCCGCTTGCCGTGATCGAAGGGTTGCTTCATTTCGCGGACTCAAGCGGCACCGGGCGGCTGCTCGCTTTGGACCCGCGCACGGGACGCAAGGTGTGGTGTATTGAGGGGTTGCGCTCCTGCGATGTGCTTAAGAAGAGCGGCACCATGGGCTGCATAAGAACCCGGGACGGAGCCGTTCATGCCTTCACGATAGCCGCACGGAGCTTCCGCTGAGGTTCCTTCCTTATACGCACCTGCCGGCTGCGGCCGATCGATGTCCCTTTTGAAACGCTTGCGGCGTACTTAATCAGGGGCACGTCGGCTTGTTTCTTCACGGTCAGGCATGTTCCAAGGAGTCAGGAAGGTGGCTGTTTGTCCGGTTTGGCGGAGTTTGCAGCGGTGCGCTCGGCTTTTGTTCGTATCGACGTTGGTCTTAAATTCAACTTTTGGAGGCCCGGCGGCGGATCCTCCCCCGAAGCAGCAGGATAAAGCGGGGGAAAAATCCTCGCGTGAATTACCCCCTGTTGTTGTGGTGGGAAAACCATGGCGTGATTTCTTTGCTGCGCCGGCTCTCGAATCCCCCGGTCTTGATACGAGCATAACCGTTGTGAACCGCGCGGACATGGAAGCGCAGAACGCGTACACCCTCACCGATGCGTTGAAATACGTACCCGGGGCATGGATAGAGCATCGTGGCAGGAAGGTTAAGGAATTCTTTTCGGTGCGCGGCCAGCGGTACCCGTATCCCGAGTACGCCCTCAGCGGGGTATGGCAGCGCGAGTTCCATGAGATGCCCTACTTCATAAGCGCTGAAAATGTAGAACGCATTGAAGTACTTCGCTCAAGCAGCGCTCTTTTGACCGGTCCCGGCGGCCTTGTTGGAATCGTCAATATCGTGCCGCGCATGCACAAGAAGCGTGAGGTGATTGTAAGCAGCGGTTTCGGGAGTTTTAACACTTGGACCGTTCACGTAAATCACGGTGACACCCTGGGGGCTTTTTCTTACGCTTTGGGAGCTGGGAACCGCAGCACCGAAGGCCCCCGGGGCAGGAACGCCGAAGAGAATATGTCCGATTTTTACGGCCGGGTGGCCTTCGAGCCTACTGAGCGCCTTTCGTTCAGTCTGACTGCATTCGGTCTTTATGGGAAGCGGGAG
>CAZGYL010000127.1:0-10488 GCA_964529985.1 uncultured Planctomycetia bacterium
GGCAGGAAGCCGTGGGTCGACCCCGTCGAATGCGCCTTTCATCATCCTGCTTCCGTAAGCAGCGGCTATAAGTACCTGCACAAGTACTATTCCGGAGGGCTCATGGACGAACTTAAGACCCAGAGTCCTCACCGCCGGCCCGACAAACGTGCGCTGGAAAAGCACAAGCAGGCTGATCCCGAAAAGCAGCGGAGGAAGCACAATAGGTATGTCGACGAGTGCATCGAGAACTTTCACGCCCCAAAAACGCCAGCGGCTCAAGGCATATCCGGTCGGCACTGCAAAGGCGAGAGCTATAAACGCCGCCAAGCTCGAGGTCCAGATACTCAGCCAAACGGCGTCCCTGACGTAAGGATCAGCAAGAGACTCCAGAAGTTGCTTCCTTCCTTCGGGAGTACCGACGACGATAAGGAAGTCGGCGGCCACAATGCCCGCGACAAAGAAAAGGTAGACCCCGAGGGCCGTGCCGAAAACCGTATCAAAAAGGCTTATGCGACGACGCATGGCCCCTCACTTCCGGAGACAAAGAAAATTTCTGCAGCCTCACCGTTTGGGCGGAAGCATGAAATGGTGCTTGGCAAGAATCTTACGTCCCTCATCGGAAATACAGAACCGGGCGAACTGGGCTGCAAGAAGCGGTTCCTTGCTGAAAGTCAACCTGACCAGAGTTACCTTTATGTGCTCGAGGCTGAAAGTCCTGCCGCTTGTGGGTGATGTCACCGAGTCCACCTTGTATTTTTCCTCTATGGGAATGGCTTCCAAGTCCGGCATCTCTTTTGTTGGAGCGTCCCAAAGAACCGCCACATCCACCGTCCCCAATTTCAACTGATTGATCAGGTCGTGGGTCCTGCTTTCGTAGAATTTACGTTTCTTAAGCTCCTCCGCAAAGCCGTGCTTCTCCAGGATCGTCCAGAGTATCTTCCCGCGCGTACTGTATTCACGGTGGGGCAGCCCGAGTCTGAGATCCTTTCTGAGCAGGTCCTTAAGCCCTTTGACCTTCTTGGGATTTCCTTTCTTGACCGCAAGAACCGGGTGGACGTAGGCGATCGTGTACCACTTTTCTGCTATGCCTTTATCCTCGCATATGTACGCGAATGGATCGTGGCAGATATAAATATCACCTTCTTTGGATTCCTCGATTTGAAGGAGCACGGTACCCGATCCGCCGTAGTCGCGCAGCGTCTTACAGCCTGTGAGTTCTTCAAAACGCCGTGCGAGCTCTTCGACGGGCGGACGGAACGAAGAGCCGCTTCCGATCCGCAGAGTCTTTCCCGGCACGAGGTAGTGGTTCCGCCGGAAGAATTCAGCTCCTTCTTCTGATACTGCGAATTTGAGGAAACTCTCTGCAAGCTCCGGGTTTTCGGTCCCTTTCAATACCGCCATCGGAAGAGGCACGGCATAGAAGAAAGGATCGTCAAGGTTCACCGTCTCAATGGCTTTTCCGTATTGAGCTGCTGTTGCATCCCAAATGATCGCGGCATCAAGAGCGTTGAGTTTGACCTGATTGGCGAGATCGTTGACCGTGTAGGACTCATAAACCGGCTTCACTTTTCCTTGAAGCCCGGCGGCTTTGAGAATTTCCTGAGAGACTCTCCTCACGGCACAGGCCTCCGCCCTGCCCAGCCCCACGCGCACGCCCTCTTTGGCCAGGTCGGCTAGCTTACGCACCTTTTTGGGGTTCCCGGACGGTACGGCTATAACCGGGACGAACCAGGCGACAACGCCCGATTTTTTTACAAGGCCCAGCTCCTCGGCCTTCTGCACGTAAAAGATGTCTCCAGGCAGGAAAAGATCGGACTTAACTCCGGTCTGAAGGTTCCCCAGGAGGACTCCTGAGCCTGCGTAATTGACTCTGACGCTTACACCGTGTGTTTTTTCAAAAGCCTTTCTGAGGGGCTCCATGGCCGCTCGAATTCCCGCTCCACACAGGACAACGAGAGCCTTGGCAGCCGCCTTTTTCTTCGTGCCGCCGGGAGCCGGGGGAGCTTCTTTCCGGCAGCCGGTCAAAAGGAGAGCAAGAGACAGAATGAAACAGGCAGGTCTCATTAGGCACCTCCTTACCGGTTGAGAAACCGAACGCCAAGTATACGGCGCGCAAAAAAAGCCCACAAGTCGGCCCGCCGGGAAGCAGCGAAGCCTGCGAGGCGGGCTTCCGGCTGCGGCACCATATCCTGTCAATAACAAACTTGAGGGTTCTCCCTTGGGCTTCCGGAAGCGTGGTGTCTTGACGGCCCGGCGGCTTTGCAGGGAAAATACGCAGGCAGGGGCTCGCCGGGAGGTTGTTCACAGTGAAACAAGGTGTTTTATCCATGAGATCGGCTCTCTTATTGTCTATTTTCTCTGCATGCGCTGTTCTTCGGACTGCTTCTGCGGGAGGGGACGGACGGGCTGAAGTCCTTGCCCGGCGTCTTGTAAGTGAAAGCGGGCTTAAAGGTGGGTTTATTTCGCACGTCGGCCTTCGCAACCCGGAACTCACCGCGGCCCTACGGCTTAATAGCCGCTTCACCGTACACGGCTTAAGCCGCGAGCGTTCGCTGGTCCTTAAGGCACGCGGAATTCTCCTTGAGCGCGGGCTCCTGGGACCCGTGCAAGTTTGTTTCTGGTCGGGCGGCGTGCTTCCCTACCCTTCGAACTTCGTCAACCTGCTTGTTGTGGAAGAAAATGCCGCCGTCGGGAAGCAGGAGATTCTGCGGGTGCTTGCCCCCGGTGGGGTTGCGCTCAAATTCAACGGCTCGGCTGTTGAAAAGATCTCAAAACCTTACCCCGCCGGAATGGATTCCTGGTCTCATTGGTTGCATGGGCCTGATGGGAATCCGGTTGCGCGGGACCTCTTGGTGGGACCCCCAGCGCACCTGCAGTGGATCTGCTCTCCGAAGTGGGCCCGGCACCACGACACAGTGCCTACGACGACGGCTTTCGTCTCGGACGGAGGGCGTGTGTTTTATATCTCCGACGAGGCTCCAGCCGGCCTGCCCGGAACTTTCCCCGACAGATGGTTTTTAGTCGCAAGGGACGCCTTCAACGGGGTTGAACTGTGGCGCAAACCGATCCGTGCTTGGGGCTGGCGGCAGTGGAGCGCGCAATGGAAAGGAAGGTTCAACATCCCACCGGAGCTGCCGAAGCGCCTTGTATGTACAGGCGATCGATTGTATGCGACACTGGGGTTCTGGGAGCCCGTAAGCGAGCTCGATGCCTCAACCGGTGAAGTACTCCGGGTGTTTGACGAAACGCACGGAACCGATGAGATTCTCCACCGGGCCGGCCTTCTTGTACTTGCTGTAAACGAGGAGAAACGGAGGCCCTCGCGGGAGGATCGCCGGCCGGTCCGAAAGAGCTTATGTGTGCTTGATCTTGCCTCGGGGCGGTTATTGTGGCGCTATGACGGTCTTGTCGGCCTTCATGCGAAGTACAACAGCGCAGAGCCTTTCGGCCGCCTTGAACTTACCGTAGGAGACGATTGCGTTTTCGCTGTGAACCAAAAGGAGATCTTTTGCTTCGATCTTCGCAGCGGAAAAATCAGGTGGCGGATCGCCCGGCCCCCTTTCCGCGAGCATTTGGTGATGTACGGAATCCGAATGAGCGATCAGTGCGTTGCGCTTTACAGCGGCGGGGTATTGCTTTTTGCGCAACCGGAGATGAAAAGGCGGCGTTCGTGGCATACGCTGCCCGGGACGCTTTATGCTTTCAGGGCCTCGGACGGCACCGAGCTTTGGTCTCACCGTTACGGCGGCTGGCCCCATAACTGGCAGCCCGATATCTTCGTGATCGACGGGACCGTCTGGTTCCACGAGCATATAGATGTTCCTTTCAAAGGCCATGACATAAAAGATAAATCAAAGGTCCGGTACTCGCTTTTGGGCCTCGATCTGCGCACGGGAAAACTCAAGAGGCGGATCTCAACCGAGAAAATCTTCAACGTGGGGCACCACCACAGGTGTTACCGGGAAAAAGCAACAGTGCGGTACGTTCTTTCCTCGCGCCGAGGTGTTGAATTCATAGATCTCGAAACAGGCACGATCAGGCTGAACCATTGGGTCCGCGGCGGTTGCCTGCATGGTTTTGTGCCGTGTAACGGGTTTCTGTACGCCACTCCGCACCCTTGCGAATGCTTCATAGAAACTTCTATTAAAGGCTACGCCGCGTTGGCTCCGGAACGCAACGAGAGCGCTTTTTCATACAATACGGTTCTTGAGCGGGGACCGGGTTACGGATCATTCGAGAAGAAAGAGAGCGATCCCGGGGACTGGCCCACTTTCAGACATGACAATCTGCGCAGCGGCGTAACGGATGTGGAGATCGGACGTAATTTGCATCACCTGTGGAGAAGTGTGATAGGAGGACGCATTACGCCGCCTACTGTAGCCGAAGGGTGTGTTTTCGCGGCCCGATTGGACAGCGGCGTTTTGGTAGCGCTTGATGCGGCAAGCGGCCGCAAGCGGTGGTCGTATGCCGCCGGCGCGCGGATCACAACCCCGCCGACGGTGAGCGGCGGCTGCGTGTTTTTCGGTTCGAACGACGGCTGGGTTTACTGCCTTAGAGTACGCGACGGCAGGTTGGTCTGGCGATTCAGGGCTGCACCTTCCGAGCGTTATATCCTTGTAGACAATCTGCCTGAGTCGGCATGGCCGGTTCACGGCAGTTTGCTTCTCCAAGAAGGCAAGCTTTATGCCGTTGCAGGCAGGTCCACTTACCTTGATCATGGGCTTTTCGCCTATGAGCTTGAGCCTGCCACAGGTGAAGTGACGAAGCGGCGGGTGCTTTTCAGCCCCGATCCGCGCACAGGGGAGATGCCTGCCGGGGATGCGTTCAGAATCCCCGGTACTTTGAATGACGTTCCGGTGGGTGACGGAAAGGCGGTTTTCGTAAGAAAGCAGCTGGTTTTCGGAACTCCGAGAAGAGGAACCCCTCACCTTGCAGCTACAGGAGGGCTCAGGGACGATAGTTGGTTCAACCGGATCCGCTGGATAATCGGCCGCGTAAACGATGCCAGCCAGCTTGTTTTCTCAAGAGGTACTGCATGGGGAATCATAGCTTATCCCCCGCGAAGCAGGCGGAGTTCTTACCAACCTGTGGAAAAGGGTTACCTGCTTTTTGCAAAGAGATACGTGCCGGAAAAAGGCGTAAAGAAAAGTTCTGCAGGTTACCTTTGGCGCAGGCGCGTGCCGATCCGATTCGAGGCTTTTGCACTCGCAGGCCGAATACTGGTTGCAGCAGGCGTTGAGGTCCCGGGCCGAGGGCCGGATCCGCTTGCACCTTTTGAAGGCCGCGGCCCCGGCGTTCTCTGCCTTTTCTCTGCTGATAAGGGCGGGGAAATCAGGAGATTCGCTCTCCGGCGGGCGCCTGTGTTCGATGGCCTTGCCGTTGCGCGCGGCAGGGTTTATGTAAGCTTGCGGGACGGAAGTGTTGTTTGTTTCGGTGAGAGGAGAGAGGAAAGCAAGTGAGGTTCGGTGATGAAAGTACAAACTGTTGTCTTGTTGGCTGCGGTGTCCGCGGCCGGAACGTGCGTTCTTGGAGCAGAGGATGCCGTGGTGCGTGAAGAATTCATCTTTGAAAAGGCACCTTTTAAAAGCTGCCATGCTTCAACCATAGCCGAGCTTCCGGACGGCACGCTTGTAGCGGCGTGGTTCGGGGGCAGCGACGAAGGCGGCAAGGATGTGGGTATTTGGCTTTCCCGCAACGTGAAGGGGTCGTGGCTTCCGCCTGTTGAGGTTGCAAATGGAGTTCAGTACCGCAGGCCTGACGGAACGGTTCACCGGCACCCTTGCTGGAATCCCGTACTGTTTCAGCCCCGCAAAGGCCTGCTTCTTCTTTTCTACAAATGCGGGCCGAGTCCGAGGAAGTGGTGGGGTATGCTTACGGTTTCAAGCGACGGCGGCCGAACGTGGTCTGTTCCAAGAAGGCTGCCTGAGGGCATCATTGGACCTGTAAAAGACAAACCGGTTGAGCTTGCGGACGGGACGCTTTTGTGCGGCTCAAGCACTGAAGACAGAGGCTGGAGGGTGCATTTTGAGCGTACCGCGGACTTGGGTGTTACTTGGGAGCGGACACGGGCTATAAACAGCCCCTCAGAATTCAGCGCTATTCAGCCGACACTGTTGCGACACGGCCCGCTTCGCTTCCAGGCGCTGTGCCGCACACGGCAGAACGTCATCGCGGAGACGTGGACCGAAGACGGGGGGAAAACTTGGACGAAGCTTGCTGCAGCACCGCTTCCCAATCCCAACTCGGGTATTGACGGCGTGACGTTGCGGGACGGGCGCCACGTGCTGGTTTACAACCACACTGTACGCTCGAGGCCGAGTCCCTGCGATCGGGAGATGCTCAACGTTGCAGTAAGTCCGGACGGAAAGAAGTGGTTTGCTGCTCTCACGCTTGAGAACGAACGGAATTGTGAGTTCTCTTATCCCGCAGTCATACAGGCCCGCGACGGCAAGGTGCACATTACGTACACTTGGAAGCGCCTGAGGATCAAACACGTTGTAGTCGATCCGGAAAAGCTGGAGCTCAAACCGATTGTCAACGGCAAATGGCCGGACTGACCAATGGAGGTCGCCTCGTTCATGAGAAAACGAAGATCAGAAAAAGAGTTCCTGAATTTCTTCTGTTTCTTGGTCTTGGTGTGCGCCCCTTTGGAATCCGCCGGTTCTCCGGGATCCGCTTCAATCAATGCGGCTCGAATCGTAAATCTTGCCGGAGTACAGGGTGGCTTGGCGCTTCATATAGGTTGCAGTGGTATTTCGCCGGCAGTGGATCTTGCCGCCTCCTACCCGTTTGTAGTTCACGGGCTGTGTCCGGACCGCAAACTTCTCCCCGAGCTGAGAAAAGCCGCCGCGCGAAGGGGCCTCGCCGGTAAGGTAAGCTTTTCCGCTTGGCAAGGCCCGGGGATTCCGTTCGTTGACAACTCGGCCAAGCTTATTGTGGTGGAAGACTCTGCAGGTGTTTCCGCAGAGGAGATTCAGCGGGTGCTCGCACCGGGCGGGGCTGCTTTGTTGCGCGACGGTGACGGCTTTATTGCGAAGAGAAAAGTCTTTCCGAGAGACATGGACCAATGGACGCATTTCCTTCACGATCCTTCGAACAATGCGGTTGCTGAGGATCGTGTTGTAGGGCCTCCCCGCCACCTGCAGTGGCTGGCTGATCCGCGCTGGGCCAGGTACCACCACGCTTTGGCCAGTGTAAGCGCGGTTGTTGTCGGAGGAGGGCGTATCTTTGCGGTTATAGATGAAGGAAGCTGCGCCTCGATTGCAGCGCCCTCGCGGTGGTTTCTTGTGGCCAGGGATGCGTCGAGCGGGGTCTTGCTTTGGAAGCGACGCATAAAGCGCTGGGCTTGGCACAGGCAGCGCTTTCGCTCCGGGCCTGTTCAACTCCCGCGTACGCTCGTTGTGGGGGAGAACGAAGTTTACTTTCCTGAGGACCTGTTTGACCTGCTTGTTGCCCTTGACGCGCAAACGGGTCGGTTGATCCGGGTGTATGAGGGAACCAAAGGCGTAGAGGAGGTTCTCTGCAGCGAGGGAGTCCTTTACGTAGTGAAGGGAGAACCCATACCGGAACAGGCCGGAATCGACCCTGCATTCCGAAGAAAGATAAGTTTCCCCAACCGCAAACACATTATCGCTTTGGAGGCAGCCAGCGGGCGGCGCCTATGGCGCTGGTCTGACAGCAAGACGCTGCCTATTACCCCACTCACACTCGCTGTCTCGAAAGTCGGTTCAAAGAAGCGCGTGTTTTTCCAAGATGCGGACCGCGTTATGTGCTTGGATGCAGCTACGGGACATTGCGTCTGGTACACGGCGATACCGGCCAAGCAATTCAAAGCCGGAGCAAAATCCAAATCCGGAGCAAAGAGAAGAGGCGGGCGTATGCCGAGGCGCGGTTTCGGGTGGTCTCTTGCAACATTGGTTGTGCGGGACGGCGTTGTTTTGTTGGCCGACTCGGGAAAACTGTCGGCCCTTGAGGCATCAAACGGACGCTTGCTGTGGGAAGCGCCGTGCGAGTCCGGTTTTCGTTCTCCTGCTGATGTATTTGTTATCGACGGTTTGGTTTGGACCGGGCCTGATTTCACTGAAGGCAGGGATCTTCGCACCGGCCGGGTTAAGGTAAGAAAACCTGTTTTGCCTGTTCTGCGGACCTCAGGACACCACCACCGGTGTTACCGCCAGAAAGCCACCGTCCGGTATGTGCTTGAGAATTACCGCGGAGTCGAGTTCTTGGATCTCGTTGATCAGAACCACTGTCGCCATAACTGGGTCAGGGCTACATGCCAGTACGGCGTCGTCCCATGCTACGGCCTGCTTTACGCCCCTCCGCATGCTTGCGGTTGTTTCATGGAAACGTTGTTGCACGGATTTTGGGCGCTTGCAGCGGAGCGGAAGGTGCGTAAAGCTTCAAGCCCGCCGAGACTCGAACGCGGGGAGGCGTGGGGCACCAAGCCCGAGCAGGAGCTCCGCGCGCCTTGGCCGCTTTATAGGCACGACCCACAGCGAAGCGGGGCGACCGATATCTCGGGGCCGAGAAAGCTTGCGGTTAAGTGGCGCGCAGGGCTTGACGCTTCTCCCAGTGCGCCGGTTGTGGGCCGGAAGCATGTAATCGTTTCGGAAATCGATTCACACAGCATAGTCGCCTTCAACAGAATAAATGGCTCTCTGCAATGGCGGTTTGAAGCCGGCGGCCGGGTGGATTCCCCTCCTACACTATGGCGGGGTCTTGTGTTTTTCGGGTGTGCCGATGGATACGTTTACTGCCTGAGACAAAGCGACGGCAAACTTGTTTGGCGCTTTCGGGCGGCACCTGAAGATCTCCGGACGGTGGTGCGCGAAAGGGTCGAGTCGGTCTGGCCTGTGCACGGCAGTCTGATTGTCCGCAACGGTGTGGTTTACGCGGTTGCGGGCCGGAATTCTTATCTTGACGGCGGGTTTACCTTATGGGCGCTTCGGGCTGAAGACGGCGCGGTGCGCCGGAAGGGTTCGTATTGCACGCAGTCGCCTTGCGTGATACACCCCGACGTTGAGAAGACGGCCGAGCACTTCGTTCAGAATGCCGTAGACAAGAAGACCTTTGAAGACCCGGATAGAAGCGATGCGTTTTCGATGGCCGGCACCCGATCCGATGTCCTGGTAAGTGACGGGGAACATCTCTACTTGCATACAGTTCAATTCGATATGAAGCTCCGTGCTACAAATGCATGGGGTCTTCACCTTTTCTCAACAAGTTCTCTTTTGGATGGAGCTGAAAACCACCGCTGCCACTGGGTGTACGGAACCGGGGATTTCAGAAGACTTCCTGTTGCGTACAGCTGGATCGCCAACAACCCGCGCAACAAGTGGGGGACACGTCTTGCCAGGCCCTACGGGTTGCTCTTGAGCCTCGGGGCCGCGCGGGTTTGGGGGGTGAGGCGCAGGCGTGCAGGCGGGCCCTCTGTAAAATATCTTCTTTTCTGCGTCAGCAGGCCGCAGGAGGCGGAAAGATCTTCCGACTTCAGAAAGGTGAAGGAAGTGGGGCCTGAGAAGTTCTTCTGGACCGTGTCTCTGAAATTCCGCCCCCGCGCGTTACTTCGCGCGGGTCCGGTTCTCTATGTTGGGGGAGTTGCTCGCGCCGGTGCCCAAGCGGCAGGGAACAAAACCGGCGGAATCATTGCGGTGTTTGAGGCTGGGAACGGCGAACTTGTAAGTGAGATTCCGCTTTCTGAGGCTCCGATCTGGGACGGCATGGCGTTTGGAGAAAACTGCCTTTGTGTAGCAACTGAGGGAGGAGGCCTTATCGCTTTGGGACCGAAGTGAATTGGTCGTTGGAGTTAGGGATACCACAGGCCGGTGCCGGCAAAAAAAACAGCCGCCTCAGGTAAGGACCCGAGGCGGTCATAAGGTCTTGCTCACTAACAGCTTATGGTTGAGTCTGGTGGGCGATGCAGGATTCGAACCTGCGACTTCTACCGTGTGAAAGTAGCACTCTAGCCACTGAGTTAATCGCCCATGAAACTACTCTTGCGGCCGTTACGCCGCACTGCATTTGAGATGCTATCGATAGAGGCGGGGAGCGTCAAGTAGTTCGCCTGAAAAGAGCTTCCCGGCGGTCCCGGGTTCGGCTAAGATGGAGTCAGTGGGTAGGAGTTTGGTCCCGAACCACTGCGGGAGGCAGTCATGAAAACCGTCAAGTGTCACTGCGGGAAGACCATTGTTCTCCGCACCATGCCCAGCCGCCCCTTCGTACCTTGTCCCGCGTGCGGGCTTCGCGTGCCGGTGGAGCTGAACCCGGCCGATTTCATGGCCAAGTGCCCCAAATGCGGCCGCTTCGTTGAGCCTGAGGCTCTTTCGATACACCAGCTTGCCTGCACCGGTGTTCCGGAGGGAGCCCGCGAACAAGAAAAGAGGCCTACCGTGTGGTAGGCCCATGGGCATTGGTGCCGAAGAGAGGATTCGAACCTCCACGGGGTCAACCCCCACCAGGTCCTGAACCTGGCGCGTCTGCCAATTCCGCCACCTCGGCAAAACT
>CAZGYL010000128.1:0-10454 GCA_964529985.1 uncultured Planctomycetia bacterium
GGACGTGATCGCCAACTGTTACCGGCGGGTGTTCGTGTACTTCAACCCGCTGGGGCAACTTGATCCACATTACCCTTTTGTGAGGGGAGATGCAAACCAGGACACCAAGGTGGACATAGCCGATGCGATCGCCGTTTTGTCCTACCTTTTCGGCCCGTCAGGTAAGTTGCCTTGTCTTGATGCAGCGGATGTGAACGACGATGAGAGGATCAACGTGGCTGATCCGATCAGGCTTTTGATGTACCTCTTCGGGGGCGGGGTCCCTTTACCTCCACCGCTTCAATGCGGGCCTGATCCGCAGGGTTCCGCCCTGGGGTGTAAAGAGAGCGTTTGTTGGTAAAGTCTCCGCCTCCGGGGGAGGTTGCCGCCCGCTTTGTTGAATTAGTCGGCGGTCCTATTACCGCAACCGGCGGGAAGCCGTTTTATATGCTTGTGCGCAACCCCTATATAGGCGTGCATGATTCGTAGAATGTTGTTCTCGTTTGTGGTCAAGACAGCGAAAGAGCTATGTGGTACGTAAGGTTTTGGGCAGGCGCCTCTCAGACAAGAGTCGGAAGCGTTCAGGTGAACTCGGACTGCTCGGCTTGCAGCTGTCTCTTGAAATCCTCCCCTCCCGTCCCCCCTTTCGGGGGAAGGGGGATGCGCGCGCTGGTGCGGGCACCCGGCAGCGAAAGGGTGTCTACGAATTACGCGCGGTCAGTAAATAAGCCCGGGCCCGGAATTTCTAGAAAATTTGTCCGTTTCCGCGGGGAATCACCCCCTTAGTAGATGGGCACCCGCGCCGCACGCGCGGCCGGGGAACCCCGGACCGGGCGCCGGCGGGGCCCCGCTGCCCCACGGGCGGGCGCCCTCAGCCCACCCGGCCGAAGAACGGCGGGGAGGGTTCGTTGCGGATCGGTAAACAACAGCCAACCGGCTCTTGGAGCTCACCGGTTCGTGCGGCCCTCCCTGCTTATTGCCTTCTGAGGCCTCCCGGAGCTATGCTTGCTCTTACCGGTGTTGGAACTCTTAAAATGGGAGGCCGATATGAAAGCCCTGCTTGTCGTTTTTGTTGTTGATGCTCTTACCAAGGTTTTTCCGACTACGTTGCCGCCTGAGGCTCCGACCGGAGAAATCTTTGTTCAGTGTGCGAGGAACGAATACGAAGCCGCCCAAATCGCACTTCGCCTGAGTGAACCCGCCGAAGTTACCGTCACCCTGAGCGCGCTTCGAAACGAAACAGGTTATACCTTGCCGCCTGAGCGCCAAATGTGGAACTTTGTAGGCACAGTGCCTATTAAGCACAACACGCCGGTGGGCGATCCGAAGAGGCTTTTGTGCCGTGCTCCGTGTGAAGTTCCCGATCCCCTGCTTGCAGAGAGAAAACTGCGGATTCCTGCAGGCCGCACCCAAGCTGTTTGGCTGACCTTTTTTGTACCTGAAGAAGCTCCGGCCGGTGTCTACAGGGGCGCTGTTGTAATAAGAGCCGGCGAAGCGAAAGCCGAGATTCCTGTCAAAATCGAGGTATGGCCTTTTTCGGTGCCGAAGCAGCGGCACTTGGCGGTTACCAACTGGGTGAACTTCTCAGCCATAGCCGCTTCACACAAGGTAAAGCTGTGGAGCGAAGATTTTTGGAAGGTTTGGGATCGATACCTTGAAAACCTGAGCGAGCACAGGCAGACGATCGTTTGGGTCCCGTGGCGGCTTATTGAAGGTCGGCGTGAGGCCGGCGGCACGCTGACTTTCGACTACAGCCTCTTTGATCGGTTTGTCGAAGCTTTGGCGCGACACGGTATGGCGGATCGATTGGAAATCCAGCATGTCGCGCACCCTACCTCGGGTTGGGGGAGCCCTGTGAGGCTGAGCACCATGAGGGTTAAGGTGCTGTCTACGGGAGCGCAGGAGACGATTCCTGTTACAAAGTTGCTTGCCGATCTGCAAAAGCACCTGCAGGAAAAGGGCTGGCTGAAAGGCGCTATGGTGCATGTATGCGACGAACCCACCGCCGCGAACGCAGCTTCTTGGCGTGAGGCTGCTCGTAAAGTGCACCAAGCTGCACCTAAGCTTGCGCGTATCGACGCGATAGAAACAAGCGCTGTGGAGGGTGAGCTTGAGGTTTGGGTTCCCAAGCTCTCTCACCTTTTCAATTGGAAAGAAAGGTTCGACCGGGCAAGGCAGCGGGGCAATGAGATTTGGTACTACATTTGCTGCCACCCTTACGGCGGCCACTTCCCGAACCGGTTTCTTGACTTCCCTCTGAGCATGGTCCGGCTCTTTCATTGGATAAATGCGGCTTATGACCTTAAAGGGTATTTGCATTGGGGCCTTAATTTCTGGAATGTGAAAAAACCCTTCGGGCCTCCTCGGCAGGGGCTGCCGCCCGGAGATACCAACGTGATATATCCCGGGCCCTCAGGTCCGCTCAGCTCGATCCGCTGGGAAGTGCAGCGAGACAGCCTTGAGGACTATGAGTACCTTTACGTTCTTGCCGAGCGGCTTGGAGAGGTTAAGCGGCGTTTGGGCCGCGCTGCAGACACATTCGATCCCTGGCGCAGAGTGCGCGAGCTTGCACGTATGCTTGTACGCAATCCGGCTGAGCCTGTTTTAGATCTTTCAGAGATCCGCAAGGTCAGAAGGCGCGTGGCAGAGGAGATTATAGATTCCTTGAAGGAGCCTCTTGCGCTTGTGTGGACATACCCTGAAGAAGGGGACACTCTGTACGAAGGCCCTTGTGTTGTAGAGGTGTACGGCGTTGTTAAGCCAGGGGCGGTGGTAGAAGGCCTGGGGCGCGTTGCTATGGGAAAGGACGGCCGTTTTTGCGCAACCGTTTCTGTTAGGGCTTCTTCTCCCGCTATAACCTTTCGAGTCCGTAGCTCGGGCAAGGTAAAAACAATCACCCGCCGCTTTACAGTCCGCAAATAAGGTTTAATCGCCTTCGGTTCGGTCTTCCTACCGGGGTTCGGAAAAGCCCGGTGGGGGCCTTCTGTAGCCTTCGATTGGGTCTACAGTCAAGCGGAAAGCAAGGACGGGAGCGCCGGCTGGACCGAAAGAACCCCGAAAGACAATCCAAGTGTCCGCCCGTTGACCCATGTTGCGGGCGGGCCGCCTCAGGGTGGCTGTAAGCGCAACACGTTCAAGAGGGGCCAGGGATACAGTGAAACGCTGCGGTTCCAAACTCCAGCCTGCAGGCAAATGATCGATCCTGACCTCTCCCTGCACTACTTTGTCGGAAAAGTTGTACACATGGATCGGAAGGCTTATGGGCCTGGAGGCGTCAACAACATAGTCGTATTCGACCGCCCATTTCACAGTGCGGTTTTGAACGACAGTAGAACGTGGCATCAGGAGCTGCAGCACAACAGGCGAAGGCTCAGCAGATCTGCGCTGAGATCGAAGCGGGAGAAGAAGTGGAAGCCTGGAGGCTGCACCTTTGGGAAGCACAATATAGCACGGTTGAGAGCTCAAGAATGCAGGAGCGGCGGAACCGAGTCGCCTCCCCAGATAATCGTACACGGCTTCCACAGGCAGCTTTTGTTTGAGCGGCCAGGGCAGGTGCGTTTTTCCGCGCTGGGGCCAATCGCCTCCTTTTTCCGCCCAGCAAACCAGCACATCCTTTTCGACACCTCCGGGCAACGCCCTGAAAGCGATCATGAAATAAGGCGGTGAAGGTTTCAGGTCCACCTTACCGAGGCACTCTGCACCTACAAGCATTCTGCCCAAAGCTGCAAGGGCCACGTAAGCGGGCCTCGGTGTCATATCGTAACGGAGAAGTCCGAACTGCACTTTGTTTGAGTTTTCCGTGTAATTCCCCAAGATGAAATGAAAGTGCCGCTCGGCACCTGAAAAAAGGCTCAGAGCATAAGACTGGGGCAGGAATTGTGCTTTCAGGAGTTCGGCCCGCGGATCAAGCTCATACCCCGGAGGCCCGCCGGACCGCTTGATGCCTCTGTCACACTCCGTAACCCAGATAGGCTTGCCGGAGGCCGCCATACGGCAGGGCTTCCACAGATCCGGATACGCCTCGTGCCAATCGTAGCTGTGCATATTGTAAGTGTCGAAATAACCATAGACTTCGTTTGCAAGAAGCGCCCATGCATGAAGCATGGTCGGCTTGCCTGTATACGCACAAAGGCCCACGGTTACCGTTGGATCACCGGACTTGAATCCCAGGTAAGCCGCCTTTTGATAGCTTGCTATCTGATCGAAGGTATGGCCTCCGAATTGAGGAACGTTCGGCTCGTTCCACGGCTCCCACGCTCCGACCAACCGCCGGAACCGTTTGCTCAAAGTGCGGCAGAACTTGAAAGCTTCTCTCAGATCCGGGGGAAAGCGGTTTGTCTCTCGTCCTTTATCCGCAGCCCAGGGGGGTGTGTCATGGAATACCTGAAGGATCTTTAAGCCGAGCCGATTTTGAATTTCGGCGCTTTTCACATAAGTCCTCTTCGAAACAAAAACTCCCGGCTCGGGCTCAACTTCCCGCCACTTCAGGCGGTCGCGGATCCAGTTTGCGCCCGCAACGGCTGCAAGACGGGCGAACTGCTCCTGTCTTTTCGAATTGCTGCGCGCAAACCAAGAAATCGCGGCATCAACGCACACAGGGGAATCCTGCGGCGTGGGCGCGGCAAGTGGTTCAAGCACAGCACACGTAGTCCAACATGCCTTCCTTTTCTGATCGAAAGAGAAGACGACCTTGTACCAACCTACCGGCAAGCGCCCCAAGGGCAGGCTCCGGCTTTCAAGCACTGTAGCTGAAAGGCGGCCTTCGGCTGCTTTTGCTCCCCTGTCGTCGAAAACCTGCCAGAAACGAACGCCTTCAGGCAAATCGCCGGGCAAGCGCACCCGCACAAGTTCTCCGCGCAAGTAGACGTTCCCCGGGTGCTCCCCGGCGTTTGGAATAGGACGCGGAATCTTTTTCTCCTGCTTTGAGCTCTCAACAGGAAAGCCCCTTGAGCTTTGCAGGCCCAGGAGCATGCAAACTAAGAATGCAGGAAATCGTGGGATTGCAAGCATCGCCGCCTCTATGACCTTCAAAGGCCGGTTTGAATTACTGCACACACTACACCGGGCACGATATTCGGCCCGAATTGTATGCAAACAGCGCGGTCTGCGTAAAGGCCGGTTTTGCCACTGAAACAGCTTTGCCTTGACAAGGCTGTGTGGGGGAGCCTAGGCTAGGCGGAAACGGGGCCCGCGGCTCCAAAGGATAGTATGCAGCAAGGAGGTATCAGCTATGGCTTTCAGAGCACCGAACGGCATGATTTGTGCGGCGGCCGCTCTTGCGGTGTTTCTCTCTCAAAGTGCACCGGCGGCGTCATGCTCCTCCCAAGGCCTGCAGAAGCCGGGGATTGAGAAACTACGGGGCAAGATACGCATTACCTTGGGCGGCGGGCTTTTCGCTGATTACATTTACGAAGGCTTTGCCAAACCGGTCATTTACCCTGTTATAGGGCCGTACGGAATCGGCATGACCCGCCACTGGCCTATGAAAAACGTACCCGGGGAGGCCCATGATCACCCTCACCAAAAAAGTCTCTGGTACACCCACGGGGAGGTGAATGGTGTTGACTTTTGGGCCGAAGGTCCCGGCAAGGGGAAAATAGTGCAGCGGAAGTTGGTCGAAGCCGCAGTCCATGGCGATCGTGCCGTGATCGTGGCCGAGGACGACTGGAAAAAGCCGGACGGGACCATCGTTTGCACGGACAAGCGGAAGATCTCGTTTTTTGAACTGCCCGTGGGCCGCGTGATCGACTTCGAGATCACTATTTATGCTTCAAACGGGGATGTGGTTTTCGGAGATACCAAGGAAGGAACCATGGGGATCCGGACCCATCCCAATTTGAGGTTGCGGAACGATCCGCGCAGAGGAGTGACCACCGCCAACGGCCAAGCGGTCAACAGCGAGGGGGTTAAGGGCAAAGCCGTGTGGGGCAAGAGAGCGAAGTGGGTAGATTATTGGGGTACTATCAAAGGTAAAGTGGTGGGGATCGCGATTTTCGATCACCCGAGCAACCCGCGGCACCCCACCTGGTGGCATGCCCGTGACTACGGTCTTATTGCAGCGAATCCTTTCGGAGTGCATAACTTCGAGGGGAAGCCCAAAGGTACCGGAGATTACAAGATACCTGCGGGTGAAAGCAGAACATGGCGTTACAGGTTTGTGTTTCACCGAGGTGATGTGAAAGAGGCCGGTATTGCGGCTTTGTACAAAGCGTATTGCGCCGGGAAGTGAGTACTCCGATATTACAGGAGGCTGTGTGAGCAAACAGGCGGTCCTGAAAACCCTGCCTTTGGTGTTTCTGGTCCCTGCGGCGCTTTTCGGTGCTTCGAGCCAGGCCCGGCCGAGCCGCACCAAAGTGAATCCGCTTGCCCTGGAGTACAAGCTCCTTGCATATCTGGCTAAGGAGAATCCGAGTTTCAGGGCGGAAGCTGCGAAACGCGCCCTTTACCTGAAGAACAACGCCGGCAAGGGCTACACGGTTTCCGCGGTCACGCCGGGGGCGAGGGCCGCCTCCAGGCAGCATACCATGCGCAAAGCCGCGTACCTGGCTCTTACGGGGACGCATTTGAATGCCGTTGCAGGCGAAGTGCGTAATTTCGCCAAGAAGTACAAGATAAAGATCCGGCCGATATACGGCTCGAAAAGAAGTACGGATCGGGCTGCGCTTATCGATGCCTACAAGCGGGGTATTGAGCGGGAGATCGCTCTGTGCAAGACAAAGATAAGCCAAGCAAGAGCGAGTTTGGCGGGTGTCGGACGAATCGATCCGCGGCATGCCGCGCGGCTTGAAGCATACGTGCGGTTGCTCCAAGACCAAATCAAGCGGGTCCAGGCGCTTGGCAAACGGCTTGAGATTTACAGGCCGCGAATAAAGATTTTCGACGATTTCGCTGCACAGATCAGACGGAACAACAAGTCGGACAACCTGCTTCGTGCGGAGACGGTTTTGGCTGACAAGGTCAGACTGAGAGCGGCCTCATTCCCCGGAGTATCTGAGATTGAAGCGGTGGGCACGCAACAGGTACGTATGACGCTGAGCGCTGCGAAGCAGAAGGAGCTTGAGTCCGCGCTTGCCGGAGTTCTGGACTTAAAGTCGAGAAAAAAGCCCCGCTTCTTCAGGAAATGGCCAGAAGCTCTCCCGCTTTTCTGGCCTCTGAGTAAACCTGTCGATCCGCTGGGCGATTTCCACGTCACGGAGTATATAAGCGGCGGGGAGGTTCTCGCCACGCTGTTTGATACGACCGGTCTTTGGTACCGGATTGTGGCTTTTGAATACAAAGGCGCCCTTCACGTTTTGGTGCCTTCTGATTTCAAGCGGACGCACTACGAACTCAGATCAAAGAAATCGCGGAAACCCAAGGTGAGGTAAGGAGTAAGCTATGACGCTCAGGCGGACCTCGCGACGGAGCTTTTTAAAGACAAAAGGGGCTGCTGCAGCCGGATTGGCCGGATTGCAGATAGTGCGCGGAAGCTCTTGGGCGGCCGGCGGGCCCAACGATCGTATCGGGGTGGGCGTAATCGGCGTGGGCGGCCGCGGCGGTTATCTTACGACGTGCCTGATGAAACTGAGACGTGAAGGACTCATAGATATTCACGGCGTATGCGACGTTTACCTGCCTCGGGTCGAGTACTGGTCGAAGCGGGCCGGCTGCAGGCCTTACGACGACTGGCGGAAACTTCTTGAGAACAAACGGATCGACGGGGTTGTAATTGCAACGCCTGATCACTGGCACGCCCCCATGACGATCGCTGCATGCCAGGCTGGAAAGGACGTGTATTGCGAGAAGCCGATGACCTACTGGAAGAGCATTGAAGAGCCTAAGGCGGTGGTCAGGGCTGTTGCAGAGCACAAGCGCGTAATGCAGGTGGGCACGAACGGGATGTCGGATACGATCTGGAGACAGGCCCGCGCGCGGATCCGCACCGGAATACTCGGCCGGGTGATGCAGGCTCAAGCAAGCGACATGCGCAACGGCCCGATTTCGGTTTACTCACCTAAGACCAACGACGGGAAGGCCAAGCCCGGTGAAAACCTCAATTGGGATATGTGGCTCGGGTCCGCGCCCAAACGGCCTTTTGAGCCCGGACGGTTTTTTGCATTTCGTTCTTTTTGGGATTATTCGGGCGGCACCTGCACTGATTTTCTGCCGCACCTTCTCACCCCGATCCTCTACATACTCGATCTTGGATTCCCCCGAAGAGTCGTATCGTCGGGAGGGCTGTACTTTTGGAAAGACGGGCGGGAAGTGCCGGACATCTTCACCCTTCTTATAGAATACCCTGAGGGGCCGCAGGTGTATCTGCCTTCAGGGCTCGCCTCCGATGTCAACATTCCAAAGAGGATAAGGGGCCAGTCGGCTACGATGACGTTCACAGGTCCCGGAGCTGTGATCGAACCCCAGCGCCACGGAGTCCGGAAGACGAAGTATGAAGAGATCCGGCGCCAACGCGGCGAGTCAACGGTCGAACACCTGCGCGATTGGCTGACCTGCATGCGTACCCGCAAGAAGCCTATCAGCAACGAGATCATAGGATACAAAGTCATGGTGGCCCTCCAAATGGGAGTTCACTCCTACTTGGAGAACAAAGCCATGCTTTTTGATCCGGAAAAAGAGGAGTACCGCCCGGGCTAAGCCTTCAGGCCGCCTGTGAGGGAATAACCGCTTCAGTGCAAGCGGTGCGCAAGAAAGGGTGGGCTGTTACAGGAGGAGGTCTTCGCGATGGCGGGTCGAGAGCTTGGTGTCCTTATTCACGGAGCGGGTTGGGTTTCGGGAGAACATATAAGGGCCTTTCAGAACAACCCTCACACTCGGGTCGTTGCGATTTCAAGCAGGCGCATGGAAAGCGTGAAGCGGCGGGCCGCCGAAGCCGGGCTTGAGGGGATCGGCATGTACACCGACTTTGAGGAGGCGCTCAAGCACCCCGGCGTCGACATCGTTTCGGTTTGTACCCCTCAGCACCTTCATGCCGAAAACACGATCAAAGCCGCGCAGGCGGGCAAACATATCGTGATCGAAAAACCGATCGCAATCAGCCTGGAAGAGATGAAAGCTATGAGAGAGGCCGTCCGCAAGGTGGGGGTCAAAACGGTCGTATCCTTCGTCCTGCGATGGAATCCGCTTTTCGAAACCCTGAAGAGTCTCCTTGCGTGCGGAGCCTTCGGGAAGGTCTATTACGTGGAGGTTGATTATCAGTCGAATATAGCGAGCTGGTGGAGCGGTTTTGAAGACGGGAGGAAAAAAGATACCGGCGTAAGCGCAATGCTTGTTGCAGGTTGTCACGCTCTTGATGCCGCAAGGTGGTTTGCGACCGGTGAAACCGGAAAGGCGGCGCGGGTCACTGAGGTCTTCGGTTGGAGCGGAGGATGGCGCAAGGGATCGGATCTTGAGTACAACTACTACACAGGTAAGTGGAGCAGCGGCAAGGCACCGCTTGAGTACGACGGTCTTGAAGTGGTTCTGCTAAAGTTCGAGGACGGTACTCTTGGAAAAGTATCGGTTAATTTAGATTGCATTATGCCGTACAACTTTCCCGTGCGCATCTTCGGAGACCGGGGAACGGTTAAGGATAACCGGATATGGTCCTATATCTTTCCAGGCCAGAAGGATTGGGTCGAAATACCGAGCATTTTGCCCGACAGTGCCGATGTGAGCCATCACCCGTTTCAAGGCGAGATGGATCACTTTGTGGAGTGCATTCTCGAGGACCGTGAATCTCACTGCAATCTCGAGGATGCGATTCACACGCATGAAATCGCTTTTGCGGCGCTTGAAAGTTACAAGACGGGAAAACCGGTCAAGCTGCCGTTGCTTTAGGGCGGAGTTGCCGCTGAGCCGTAAAGCTCCAAGCGGTTTTTCGAAGCTGCATCGGGTATTTTGAGCTTTCGCTTCATGACCTCGAGCTCCTGCTTAAGGCTCTCAGGAGAGCAGCGTTTGCTGAGAAGCTTAATGTCGCTCGAAGGGGATTATGGTAGACCCGAGTTTTGGCTTACCCATCACCGACGCACCGCGACCCAAAAGCCTCTGCTTGGCTTGTAGACCGGTTTGCGGCAGCTTGAAACGGCGAAACTATGGACCAGGCTATATGGGAACGATGCACAAGAAACGCAACGTTTCCGTGCCTGTGTTTTCGAAACAATGCTTCTCACCGGGCGGAACGAAGACAACGGATCCGGCGCGGATCGGCACTTTCCCTTCTTCCCGCCACACAGAGCCTTCTCCCTGAAGCACAAAGACCTCGTGCTCCCATTCGTGCGTGTGAAGAGGCGTTGCACCGCCCGGCTCAAGCTCAAAGAGCCGCATGGCGAAGTGCGGAGCGCCGTCTTCTTTTGTAATAAGCCAGCGGATGGTTGTTCCGCAGGCACCTTCTTCTGTTACAGGCTGGGGAGCTACATCGTCGGCGTGAATCACCTTCACGGAACACCTCTCAAAAAACATGACCGGATTCATCCGGCCCGCCTTCGCTTCCGGATCGGGCC
>CAZGYL010000129.1:0-10448 GCA_964529985.1 uncultured Planctomycetia bacterium
TCCGCCTTCAGAAGGAAAAGTTCAGCTTTTTGGTCAGGTGCTTCCGCTGCTCCCAGAGTGCTTGAAACCGCTGAAGCAAGGCGATCAAAGCGATCCCACTGTTTGAGACGTAAGGCAATCGCCGCTTCAACAAGCAAGACCGGCGCCTGCGGCCGTCCGAGGCGCTCAAGCTCATAGCGCGCTTCCGCAAGCAGTGCCTCTGCGGTGTCATAATCCCTTAGAAAAACGCAGCAGACGGCGGCATTGTAGGCGGCGTCGGCAACGGCTGCACCGTCGTCGGCCTTTCTTGCTTCGCTGAGCGCACCGCGGTAAAGCGCTGCAGCCTGATCATAACGCCCGGCTTGCTGCGCCCTGCGCGCAGCCCGTGCTAGATCAAGGAACCTCTGCACATGCAGGGGGAGTGCGGGAGGTGCGGCGCACCCGGCGAATGCAAGTAGTATTGCCAGTCCTACGACAATTCGTTGGGGAAACTTCATGGCTTAATGCTCCTCAACAGGCGGCAGCGAGGCGGGCGAAAGTGGGGTGAGCTCCTGAAGGGGCGGCATGGAAGAGCGCAGAAGCCAATGCCGCCCGAGGCCTCGGATCAAGCGTTCGGCCTCTTGAAGTGTTTCCCGGGTTTGGCCGACCAGACCGGGAATATCGCGCGCCTCACCTCTGAGCGCGGCTGTGACCACTAACAGATCGGCGGTCAGATCCTTGAGGTTGCGCACTACGGAGCGTGAATCTTTGAGAATGGAATCCAAATTATTAAGGGTTTCGCGGGCCGCCTCAGCCGTCCGGTTGAACTCCTTTAAAGTCTGTTCGGCCCCGGCCACCGCCCGGGCCATATCTTCGCCCAATTTCCGGTCGTTCAGTGCTCTGGGCAAAGGACCTGAACCCGTCTTGAGAGTCTGAACGACTTCGTTTATATGTCCGAGGGTTTGCTTGAGCGGGCCTTCCGGATCGCGCAGCTCACTGGCTACATGCCGGAACTCAACCGCTGCGGCCCGGATTTCATCTATGGCGGGCACTATGGTTTCCCTGACATTGCTAAGAAGCCCTTCTGCAAGTTCAATGAGCTCAGTGTCCTTTTCCAAATCCAACTGAGCGCCTTCGTGGGGAAGCGGCGGGGCACCCTTGCGCCCCCGGCTTATCTCAACATAGGCGTCGCCGGCGATTCCCCACACCCGCTTCACAACCGCTCTTGAAGAGCTGTTGATAAAATTCTCGAAAAAAGGAGCCTTTATCCGGGCCACCGCAAGGATTCTTCCTGCAGGGTCCACTGTAATACGCTCGATCGAACCGGCTCGAATCCCGAGGATCTCAACCGCCGCCCCCTCAGTGAGCCCGTAAGAACCTTCTTCAGGGCATCGCAGTCGGAGCAGGTAAGTCTTCTCAAACCAACCTTGTGCTTTGGCGGCGAGTACGATCCCCGCTGCAACCAGGATGATCACAACGAGGACCATGGATCCGACGAGCTCGTTTACGTATCTGAATTTAAAAGGTTTGGTCATTGGAGACCTCCGTACGCATTTGAAGACGCGTCCCGGTGAGCTCAAACAAGGCCGTTCGGAACGAAGCGGTGTTCTGCACTTCCCAAGGAGAACCTGTTATCCACAAAACCGCCTTGCCGGTCGCTGCCTGCTCGGCCGCAAAGGTGCAGAACCGTTTAGCGGTTTCCCTGTCAACCTCGCGTGTCGGGCCTTCAAGGATAATGAGGCGTTTGGGACCTAGAAAAGCGCGGGCCCAAACCGCCACGGCACGCTGCTTGCGGGTCGCAACGGCGGGCCTGCAGCGCGCGATTTCCGGTAAGCCGAACCGCTTCGCGAGCTGGTCGGCTTCTTGGAGAAGCGAACTGTGGGTCCCGAAGCCGTGATATCGGCCCGGAAGCGTGACGTTTTCGTCGATATCGAGGTTGTTGAGAAGCGAAGTGCCTGCTGAGACCCGTCCCACAAGCCCGCGCAGGGAGCACGCCTCCCGGTGCGTCCATTCCTCCCACGGCCGCCCCAGGAACTCGATTCGGCCCGCCGCCGGACCTATCAGCCCCTGGGCGGCATCGGCCAGAGGAAGTTCAGGGAGGATTTCCTCTTCAACGGCGACCACCACAAGCTGTCCGGCCTTAAGTTCCAGCGAAACGCCGGTAAGCCCCACCTCGTAACCTTCCCCGGCGGGAAGATCCACCTCGCGGAAAGCAAGCACAATCCGGCCCTCTTGAAGAGAGTTTTTCTCAGAACACTGCATAAGTGAAAACAGAAACACCGGCGGAAACCAGAAACAGCACGGCCACCGAATAAACCACCGCGCGGGTGCCCGCCTGGGGTACCTCGGTTGCGGCACCTCTTATCGAAAGGCCTTCGAAGCAACAAAGGGCTCCTGTTGTAAGTCCGGGCAGGAGCGTTTTGGCCGCAACGTTAAGAAAGCCTGCGGGGGTGAGGGCCTGAAAGACACTGCGGATGAAAACCGCAGGGTGTCCTGTTTCGACCCCCATTGCCAGGCCGGTAATATATCCGCTTGTAAAAGAGACGACAACGAATATGACCGTGAGGCAAAACACAGAGACCATGACCCCGAAGACCCTCGGAACCACAAGGTAAATGAACTGATCGATTCCGAGCTGCTCCAGGAGGTGGACCTCTCCTGATACCCTCATTGAGGCAAGCTCGGTTGCAATGGCCGTTCCGCTCCGTCCGATCACAACGAAATTGGTAAGAAGCGGAGCTGCCTCACGGATAACGATCATGACCAGAATGTCTCCCAGAAGCGCCTTTTGACCGACTCTTGTCAGCCAGAGCTGCGCTTGCGCGACCACGGATACGCCCATCAGAAAAGCGATGAAGCTCACAAACGGAACGGCCTCAAGACCGGTAAAGAGGATTTGGCGTGCAAGTACATTTCGAACCGGCTGGGACCAGGAACGAGGCCTTGCCGCAACTGCAAACGAAGCAGTGACGATGGAGGCCACAGCGCTTGCATAGCGCCAGGGTGCGGCAAACCCTACAAGAAGGTTTAACAGCCGTCTCATGCTGATCGCGAACCCGGGGAGTGCATCATCTTCAACCGAGTGAATAGCGCCGGCTCTCGTGCGTCTGAGTTATTGGACGAACCTGAAGAGCTTCACGGCCTTGCGCCCCTCAAGTGGTAAGGCCTCTTTGGAATGGTACGAGGGCGGGCCGCAGGGGTCAAGGCCTCTGCAGACCTTGCTTGCAGAGGCCACAGGGGCTACGCTTTGCAGCGGGAGGTAGCCATGAAAACAATAAAAGTGATCGGCGCGCTTGCCTTGTTTGCAGCTTGCTCCCTTCTTGCTGCAACGGTGGCTCGTTCACTGTCGGTGCAGACGAGAGCCGCGGTTGTGAGGAACCGCCCCTCTTTTCTCGGCCGGAAAGTGGGGACGATACCCTACGGGACCAGAGTTACAGTCGTGCAGACCCGCAGGGGGTGGGCCGAGGTTATAACTCCCCGGAGGTTGCGGGGCTGGGTGCACATGAGTGCCCTTACAGAGAGGCGGATTTTGATGCGCGCGGGCACGCGAAAGGTTGGGACTTCCACGGATAGAGAAGAGCTTGCGCTCGCAACAAAGGGTTTTGATGAACAAGTGGAAAGGCAATACCGGAAGACCAATCCGACGCTGAACTACACATGGGTTGATTGGATGGAGCGGATCGTCGTCTCTCCCCGAACCATGGAACGGTTTCTGCGCGAAGGCGGGCTTGTGCCGCGCGAGGACGCCTCTTGGTGAGGAGACGAGCTATGAGACCGAAAAGCTTAAGGACAAACGGCGTGCTCATTGCGCTTATCGGTCTTGCGTGCCTCTTTTGTGCATGCGGGGGGTGCAGGCAAGCCGCACCTGCCATTGAGCCTGCAGCGCGCTTGGGAACCTCAGTTGCGCTCGGTGCCGGGGTGATAACCAAGAGAGAGGCCGAGGCCATACAGCGCAGCGCTCATGCGGTTGCAAAGACGTTTGAGGATATAACCGAGGAGCAGGAGTACTATATCGGCCGCGCGGTTGCCGCAACTCTTCTTTCAAGATACAAACCGTTTGCAGACTCAGAGGCCAATTGGTACTTGAACGTCTTGGGGCAGACTCTGGCCGCCGCCTCGAGACGTCCTGAAACCTTCGGGGGCTACCATTTTCTGATTCTTGATACGAACGAGGTAAACGCATTTGCAGCCCCCGGCGGTTTTATTCTGGTAACGCGCGGCATGATTTCTCTGTGCAAAAGCGAGGGCGCATTGGCGGCGGTGCTTGCGCACGAAATCGGACATGTGGAAGGCAAACACGGACTGAGGGCGATCCGGCGCGGGCGCCTCACCCGAGCCCTTACGATCATCGCGGCCGAAGCCGGCAAGACTTACGGGACCAAGGAGCTGGCGCAGCTGACAGAGCTTTTTGAAGGAGCGGTGGGGGATATTACGAAAACCCTCATTGTCAACGGTTACTCCCGCAGCCTCGAGCGGGAGGCCGATCGCGCGGCTGTGAGGATCCTGACCACAGTGGGCTATAACCCGCGTTCGCTGCAGGCTATGCTGCAAGAAATGGGCAGGCGCTACAGGCGCGGAGGGGCCGGTTTTTTCAGAACCCACCCGGCGCCCGCCGACAGACTGGCCGATATCAGACCCCTTGTTGCAAGGTGGCCTGCAACCCGGACCACCCCTGCGCGGAGGCGCAGGTTTGAGCAATTCGCCGCACGCCTTCAATCCGGCTGACCGCAAGGCCGCCCCAATGCTTTTGCGGCTTTCTGTTGAGCCTTCGTGCGGGTAAACTGAGCCCCATGAAAAGCCGGAGAAACCGTTTTATCAAGACTTTGTTTGCAGGGAGCGCAACCGCCGCGGTTGCACTTTTGCTCACGTACGTACTTTCATATGCGGGTTTATGGCGGAAGCTTGAGAACGCCACATGGGCGTGGCGCGTACGCGCCGGCGCGCACCGGACAGGCGCCGGTCACTCGATCGCCGTAGTGCTCATAGACCAGACGAGTTTGGATTGGGGGCGCAGGGAGAATCTGTGGCCCTGGCCTTGGCCGAGGGAGGTTTACACAGCGATCATCAATTTCTGCCGGCGGGGCGGGGCGCGGGTCATCGTGTTGGACCTGCTTTTTTCAGAGCCTTCATGGGCCGGCGAGGAAGACGACAAGCGACTTGCAGAGGCGGTGGCCGGGGGCGGGGACTTTCTTTCAGGAGCTCCCGTGGTCGTCGGCTTGTTCTTGGGACGAAGCACCGAACAGGCGGAAAAGTGGCCGCCCGAAGTGCCGAGGCCTCCATGGCGGATCGAAGGATTGGAGCGCGTGGAGCCACATGCTCGGGTTGCTTTCACAGCGCCCCGTGCCGCTTTCCCTGTGACACCGGTGGCAAAAGCGGCGTGCGTGCTTGGAAACGTACGGGCTGTGCCCGGCGAAGAAGGGGTCATAAGGAAGGTAAGCCTTTTTCAAGAATTCGACCACTGTGTTGTGCCCTCCCTGGGAATCGCAGCCTATTTCGCCGAAAAAGCGGAAAAGGCGGATATTTCCCTTGCTTTCAGGGAAAAGAAATTTCTCATAGATTCGCACTCGGTGCCCGTGTCCGATGATCTGCTTGCAATCCCGCGGTATCGCGAATGGCCCGGAGCGTACAAGACTTACAGGGCGGCTTCCATCATCCAGTCGGAACTCCTTATTCAGGAAGGAAGGGAACCCTCGGTTGATCCCTCGGAATTCAAAGGCAAGTACGTCTTCATAGGCACCAGCGCCCCCGGCTTGGGTGATCTGCGCTCCACGCCGGGAGCAGACCTTCTCCCCGGCGTCGTGATTCACGCCAATGTGCTTGACAATCTGCTTTCGGGCGACTTCATCGCGCCGGTCCCTCAATGGATTTCAACTCTTTTCACATTGGTTTGGACGCTGAGCGCCTGCGTGCTTGTTGCTGCGATCTCCAAGTTGCGGAACATGGCCGGCGCGGTGCTTCTTACGCTCGCCGCTCCTTTCGCATGCGGCTTTTTCGCTTATTACCTGGGGTTTCGGCTTCCGGTTGCGCTTCCCGCAGGAAGCGTGTTTTTGGGAGTTTTGGCCTCATCGTTCCTCAAGTACGCCACAGAGGGCCGGCGGCATCGTTTTATTCGGAACGCTTTCGCGCACTATTTGAGCCCTCAGGTCATAGAAAAGATCCTTGCGGACCCGGATCGTTTGAGGTTGGGTGGTGAGCGCCGCGTGCTTACGATTTTTTTCTCGGATTTGGAGAAGTTCTCTACGATATCGGAGAGACTGGAACCGGAGCGGCTTACTGCGCTTCTGAACGAGTACCTCTCGGATATGACGGACATAATCCTGGATGAGGGCGGGACCCTCGATAAGTACGAAGGGGACGCCGTCGTCGCCTTTTGGAATGCACCGCTCAGCCAGGAGGATCACGCGTACCGCGCTTGCCGCGCTGCGCTTCTATGTCAAAGAAAGCTTAAGCAGAGGAAAGAGGATTTTTTAGAACGTTACGGGGCTCGGCTGAGAATGAGGATCGGGTTGCACACCGGCCCGGTCGTTGTGGGCAACTTGGGAAGCAGCAGGCGTTTCGATTACACGATTTTGGGCGACGCCGCTAACGTGGCAAGCAGACTTGAGGGGGCGAATAAGGCGTTCGGCACAGAAGTCATGGTTTCCGAAGATACCGTAGGAAGAACGGGGGGCGCCTTGATAACAAGGGAGCTCGGGCTTGTTCAAGTTGTGGGAAGAAGTACGCCGCTTCGTGTCTATGAGCTTCGAGGTTTTGCAGGCGAAGAGGATCCGCTCGATCTTGACCGCTTTGACGAAGGCCTGAGGCTGCTTAGAGGCGGCCGGCCGGAAGAGGCGCTGCGGTGCTTCGAGGCTCTCGGGGGGGATCGCGTTTCGCTCCTGTATGCTGAGAGGTGCCGCGCCCTTCTTTCAGGAGAAAGTTGGGACGGCGTGTGGCGTTTGACGGAAAAGTAAGAGCTTTTTCGCAAGGAGGCAAAGAGGCGCAAATGGAGTTCTTTGTAGGGGGAATGCGGGGTTCTCTGCCGGCAGCGGGGTCCGAGTTCGTTGATTTCGGAGGGCAAACCACTTCGTTCCTTGTTGTTGGATCGTCCGGTGAACTTGTCGTCATCGATGCGGGCTCAGGACTGCGTGTTGTTGAAACCAGGCTCAGCGGCGGGGAGCTCAGAGTGCTCCTGCTGCTTACGCACTTCCACCTTGATCACCTGATAGGTCTTCCGGGTTTCGGGCCGCTTTACGCCGAGGATGCGGAGGTTTCGGTTTGGGGGCCCGAACTAGGAGCTTGGACTCCGAGGAGGGTGCTGGGAAGGTTGCTTGCGGATCCCTTTTGGCCCGTCCCCGCCGAGAAACTGCGCGGCCTGCACTCCGTGGAAAGCCTGCGGGCCGAGGAGCGGCCGGACGCCCTCAAGTGGGGGAGTTTGAGGATCGCTTGGTGCAGCCTTCACCACCCCGGAGGTTCTGTAGCCTACAGGATCGAAGAGCCTGAGAGCGGATCGGCGCTTGTAGTGGCTACGGATCTTGAGTGGCGGCTTTCTTCCGAAAAAGAACGGCTTGAGCTTCTAGAGCTCATACGTACTCCGCGCACAGCGCAGCTCCTTGTTTTCGACGCCAATTACACGGCGCAGAGCTACCCGAGTTACCGCGGCTGGGGCCACAGTACGCTGGAGGACGCATTGGAGGTTGCCCAGCAAACAGGTGTCGAGGAACTTGTTATAACGCACCTGGGCTTCGAGAAGGATGACAGGGAGCTGAGCGCACTTGAAGAAAGGCTTCGCAGGAGCTTTCCCCGTTCTGCGATCGCACGGACTGGTATGAGCTTGAATCTACCTGCCGCCTGAGGGTATAAGTCAGCGGACTTTAAGCCCCACGCCTTTGATTACGCGTTCAGCGATTACGTCGGCTATTGCAAGAGAGGCGGTTGCTGCAGGCGAAGGAGCGTTCAGCACATGGATCTGGCCCGGGACTTCGAGAATGCAGAAATCGTCAACCAGAGCGCCCGTAGTGTCCACCGCCTGGGCTCTGACGCCTGAGGGAGCCGGGAGGAGATCTTCTTCTCGGACCGCAGGTACGAGACGTTTTAAAGCAGAGGTGAAAGCGCGCTTGCTGAGCGAACGGTGGAATTCGGCCAGCCCTGTGGGAAGGTACCTGCCTGCAAGCTTCCAGAATCCCGGGTAGCTGAAGATTTCAAGGGCATCGCGCAGGCTGCAGCTGAAGCGCCCGTAGCCCGTTCTTTTGAGTGCAAGCACGGCATTGGGGCCTGCTTCGACCTTGCCGTTCACCTGCCTTGTGAAATGAACGCCGAGAAAAGGGAAGCGGGGATCGGGGACCGGGTAGATCAAGTTTCGGACGAGAAAGCGGCGTTGCGGCACCAGCTCGTAATACTCGCCGCGGAAAGGAATAATCCGAACCCGCGGTCGGAGCCCGCACCGGCGGGCTATTCTGTCGGAATAAAGACCTGCGGTGTTTACAATGAAGCGGCAGTTGAAATTCCCTGAGGTGGTTTCAACAACAAACTCTCCGTCGCGGTTTTTCAGGCCCAGGAATTCTGCGCCCGTTACGATCCGGGCTCCGGAACGTTCGGCCTCAGCGGCATAGGCTCTTGCAACCTCTGTGAAATCGACTATGCCTGTTTGGGGAACCAGAAGCGCGGCCACACCCGAGGCCTCGGGCTCGTATGCGCGGATCTCCTCAGCCCGGAGAACCCGTAAACCGCTGAGGCCGTTCGCCTCGCCTCTGCGTGCAAGCTCCCGCAGTGCGCTGAGTTCTTCCTCACTTGTTGCAACAACAAGTTTCCCGCACCTTTCGTGCTTGATGCCGTGTTCTGCGCAGAAACTGTAAAGAGCCTCGCGCCCGCGCACGCAGGTCGCGGCCTTAAGCGAGCCCGGGCGGTAGTAAAGCCCGGAGTGGATCACACCGCTGTTTCGGCCTGTTTGGTGTTGCGCGAGTTCTTTTTCGGCCTCAATCAGAATGATCCTGGCATAGGTGCGCTTGCTGAGAGTCATGGCGACGGCCGTACCGACGATACCGCCGCCGACCACGATGCCGTCGCAGTTGTTTTCTTTCACCTTTCCTGCTTTTTTCAACCGGAGGCCTTCTACGTTTGCACCTGCGTTCTATTTTTCAGAAACATGAGGATACACGTTACGGCTGACAGCGCAAGGTCGATCCCCGGTCGGCTCTTTTCATTTTCCGGGAATTTCTCTTGTGGTTCGCCGCATGCCGGGCTCGGCGGAGTTGTGAGGTTCGGGCTGCTGGCCAGGAGGCGGTGCAAACCGGCCGCAGGGCGGTTGCCGCCGGGCGGCGGAGTGCTATACTTGCCTCGCTCGCACGTGCAAACAGAACCTTAGGAGAGGACAGATGAGCGAGAACTTGACTTACGATGTCGTGCTTGTGGGTGGAGGACCTTCGACGCGTATCCTGAATAAGTATCTCCATAAACTCGATCCGAATATTTTGACCTTGGTTATACGCGACGAAGAAAGGATCATTAACCATTGCGGCACACCTTATATCGTGGAAGGAGTGGTTCCTTGGGAAAAGGGCCTGATTTCGGAAAAACTCGTAACTCAATTCGGGACCGAAATCCTTCTTGATCCGGCGGTGGGAGGAGACCCGGACGCTCACTACGTGGAAACGGCCTCAGGAAGAAAGGTGGAGTATCGTAAGCTTGTGATCGCGACAGGTTCGGAGCAGGTAGTGCCCGCGGTTCCGGGTGTACACCTGGACGGAGTTCTCAAGGTTCGCCGTACAGAGGACGTCAAGCGAACGATTGAAAAACTCAGCGGGGTCGAAAAACTCATTGTGGTGGGGGCAGGGTACATCGGGCTGGAGTTCGCAGCCGCCCTAAAGCACATGGGTAAGAAGGTTACGATCATCGAGCTTTGCCCTCATGTCATGGGGGATAGAATCGACGAAACGATGGCCGGGTGGTTTGAGCGACATCTGCGCGGGCTTGGGATTGAGCTTGAGTTGAATTCAAATCTGATCGAGATCGAGGGGCGGGAAGGTCGAGTGACGGGTGTGCGGCTGGAAGATGGGAGGGTGATTCAGGCAGACGCCGTGCTTTCTGCAGTAGGGGTCAAACCGATAGTGGATTTCGCACTTCGTTTGGGGGTCGAAACAACGGCACTTGGAATTCGTGTAGACGAGTACTTCAGAACCAACATAGCGGATGTTTATGCTATGGGTGATTGTATCGCCACGAGGTGCGCGGTCACCGGTCGTGAGGTGCCGGGCAAACTCGGCTCCAACGCCGGTCAGATGGCACGGTATCTCGGGCTCAATCTGACCGGAACTCCGCGGGCGTTTCCCGGCGTGATCAACGCTGCGGTTACAGTTATCGACGGGCTGGCTTACGGCTGTGCCGGCCTCAGTGAAAAAGATGCCGTTGAGGCAGGGGTGGAAGTGTTGGTATCTCGAAATACTTCTTCTTACCCGTACGATAACATGCCCGACTCGAAGCCCGTGGAAGTCAAAACAATCTACCGAGCCGACGAT
>CAZGYL010000130.1:0-10436 GCA_964529985.1 uncultured Planctomycetia bacterium
TGCGCATAATCGGTAATCCCCACCGTCGCGACGTCTCCCTCAACTTTCACCCACTCGTGCTCCTCAGTGTAGCGCAAGTCCTGCGGAATCTCACTCATAAGGACCTCCTCTTAAAGAGCGGCCGCGCGACCAGGTAAGCATCGTGACGCCGGCCTCGGATCTCAATTGAAACAGCAAGTCCCTCGCGGGCGTATTTCGCTTCAACCAAACACATACCTCCGGGACCTCTCAGGCTGGGCAGATACGTCCCGCTGGTGACCGTACCTATTTTCCGATCTTCGAAATACACAGGATAACCCGGCCTGGCCGGAATAGGCCCTGCCATGCGGAAAGGCATGATCCGCCGCGCCGGTCCTTCCTCGATTTGTTTTTTCAGAACCTCCCTGCCCAAGAAATCTTTTTCCAGGCAGACCGCCCAGGCGAAACCCGCCTCAACGGGTGTTATCTCGCGGGACAGCTCGTGGCCGTAAAGCGGCAGGCACGCTTCGGTGCGCAACGTGTCCCTGGCGCCCAAACCGGCGGGAACCAAACCATAGGGTTTCCCGGCCTGGAGGATCTTATCCCACAGTTCACGCACCCGGCCGCCGACGGCAAAGATTTCAAACCCGTCTTCACCTGTGTAACCTGAGCGGGATACGATCACACGCTGCCCGAAAAGCTCGATAACCGCAAACCCGAAGCGCTTCAACTTCAAGGGAGTGCCTCCCAAACAGGCCGCCATGATCTCCCCGCTTTTTGGCCCTTGAAGATCGATCTTCCCCGTGTATGGCGAGAGGTCCTCCACAACCGTCTCCGCAACCGCGTTGCTCCGTACCCACTCCAAATCTCCCGGAATGTCGCCTGCGTTCACGCACAGAATGTACAAAGGAGGCGCTTCTTCTTCAGGCATTGCGTAAAGGATGCAATCATCCACCACGGTGCCTTCTTCCGTTGTGAGAAAGCCGTACCGGGCCCTTCCCGGGGCCAGATCTTCCACGCGGCGGGTGAAAATCCGCTCCAGGGTGGGCAAAGCGCCCGGGCCGGCCAAGCCGATTTCACCCATGTGGCACGTGTCAAAAAGCCCGGCACGCTCGCGGGTCGCCAAGTGTTCCTCGATTATCGAGCTGTAGCAAAGGGGAAGCACCCATGGGCCGAAAGTCGTCATCTTTGCGCCCAGTGACTTGTGGGCTTCGTAAAGCGGTGTCGGTTGCGGGGCAGCGGGCACGGCAATACCTCGAATTCTTTCTCCGCCTCTCAGTGAAAAGTACATGCAGCCGGTGAAATCCGCCGGCAGGAAAGAATTCCAGCCCCCCGAGGCTTCCCTGTCAAGTCGACCCGCCTCTCAGCGCTCAAAACGTCGCAGCCGCTCAATCGCCCGTGCGATCAGTGCACGGCGCGCGTAAATAGGCTCGGAGCGCTTCGTGTACAAGCGCCCGTTGCGGACGATTTCATCCGGAACAGTCAAAAGCGCCTGCATGCGTTCGCGTTCGGGCGGCTCCAAACGATCCCCATACCTCTTAAGAAGCCTCTTAAGCAACGCCAAGTATTCGTAATCCTCGATACCCTCTCGCAGCATTTCCCAGCGGATCGAGTCAACCGGCCGTTCAATAACAGGCCCTGTGAGAGGAGGTCTCGGCGGGTAGAGAAAACGGCCGTCTCCGTTACCCCAATAGCCGATGAAGCCCGGCGGCCTGCCGTACCCGCTTACGTAGCTCATGGGATCCTCCCAGGGATCCTGATCCCGGTCCGGATATGCGCACGGACTCGTCCAGTAATTGGTCTGCCAGACAAGTAGACCGGTCACACCCCATTTCCAGCTCAACCACGACCATACCCTGAGATCCGTTGCGGGATGATCGATGAAAAGACCCAAGTAAGGAGCCTTCGGCCCTGTACACACATACCACCAAACCGCCTCTCCATGCTCGAGCCTCTCGCGTATCTTCTCCGGGACGGCCCTGTGGAGAACCGGGCACCAGATGTCAACAAAGCCGAAGAGTTCTTCCCGCGGCTCTTCGGTCAAAAGACGCCTGAGCCTGGGAGCCGCACGCCGGATTTGAGCCATACCTTGTTTGACGAAACCGTAGTCCTTTTCAGCAGGCTCATCGAACCAGTAAACATACGCCTTGCCAAGCCAGTTGCGCCTTGCCAAATGGTTCTGGAGCTGAAGCGCGTAGCGGCCGAAAAGAATCTCGTAATCTTCGGTGCCCTGCCGGAAAGGGCCGAACCGCCCAAAATAGCGGCTGTGAAAAGTACCTCCGCCCATTCCCCTCAGCCTGAGCCTGAACGAATCGAAGAAAAACCGATCCAAGTACCTCTCAGCCTGCTTGTCCCAAGCGCCGAAGTCCAAATCCACCTGCGCAAGCTGCGCCCCTTTCTCAAAACCCCCGTCCTGAATAAGCTCAATTTCCTCCCCCGCCTTTTTCAACGACACATCGTCGAAGAAAACCGTGCCTGTAGCTCTGCCTTTCGGATCCCAAAGAGCAGGCCGCAAAGTCAGGCGCACGGCTTTACAACGCGGCGAACGCTCAGCCGGGATTACGATCACCTCTTCTTTGCGCCATGCCCGGCCTGCGCTTCGAGCGATGTCGATATTGCAACCGGAGAGCCACTTGCCGGCAGCGTCGTAGGTCTGAAGCGTAACCATATACTTCTGGCCTTCGTGCTCCGATCGCGCGTACCACGAAAGCACATAAGAGCTTCCCGCCTCAACAGGTATCAAACGCGCTGTTTCTGCCGAAACACTTCTTGAGGTGGAATCGTCTGCGAGTTTCAAGCACCAGCGGCCGTTGTGCGGCATGGTGGCGACCCTTTCCACGGTTCCCTGCCAGGGGAGTCCTTTTATTGAAACGCGGATCCGATCGTACGGCGCAAAATCATACGGCGAGATGCGATGATCCCGGAAATCCTGCATATACAAATCAAAAAGCCTGCGCTTTTCCGCCTCGGTTTTCGCCCCGTGATAACGTGCGGCTCGCGAAGCACTGAATCCGAAAGCCGTACAAATCGAATGCTCCTCAGGCAGGCTGAAATCGTACACATGCAAGCTGACGGGTATGCGGGCCTTTATCCCTGCGCTGGTCTCGATGGTGCACCAAAGCGTATAATCTCCGGCCGGAGCATTCTTTCCAACGCGCACCGAAAGCCAAAAAGGGGTATTGCGCCCGGCTTTTGCATTCCCGGGCCGCCTGTGATCAGGCAGAGGATCCGGCCACAGACCCGGGCAACCGGCCGAATCGGTAGGTATCTTTACGCGCACATAGGCGACTTCTCTGACTCTTGTTGTAACCGGAATCCCCGCAGGGGCTTCAAACCGCACCTTCAAACCCGTTAAATCAACCTCAGGGCGCAACACAAGTTGAAACGCCTCTTCTTCGTTGGCCGCGGCCTGAAGCGTTATGGGCCCAGTGCGTTTGGGAAGCGCCCGTCCTTTCCCTATCTTCTCAACGGCGGTGCACCACCAGAGCCCCAACTCCTTAGGCGCGCCGGGGACAAGCCGGCCGAAATCAGTAGCGTCAAGAGGATAAACGCGAAAAGGAGCGCGCCAGCGGGCAACCACACTTCCCTTCCTACGCAGCGTAATCAGGAGCTCGAAAAGGCCGGGCGCTGAAAGTTTATACGAGCAGCCCAAGAAGCGCTCTTCCCCGCGTGCACTGCGCCTCCAACCGGCTTTTCTCCGGCCTTCATGAAAGAGTTCCACCGAAAGCTCAGTTCCCTTTTGGAATCTGCGTGCAGAGCCGCCGGCATTTACAATGACCTTGTTCCGGCCTCCGGGACGCAGGTCTCCGATTTCCTGCAGAATAAAACTCTCGGATCCAGGACCGCATATTTCGCGCGCGGCGCACACGGTTCTGCCTTGGAGTCCAAGGCCTCCGGCACCTGCCGCCCGGGCCGTGAATTCATAGTTTCGGACCTGCAGCGTGCCGCCGCCCTCACTCATCCTGAGACGCACTTGCAGCTCCTCGGCGGGAAGGAATGAGGCGGGTATCTGAAAGCGGCCGCCCTTCAGTCCGCTCAGCCGCCCGATCGGCGTGAAAACGGCGCTCTCGGGCCTCTTCACCTCAACGGTGAGGCTCCCGCCGGTGTAGTAGCTTATTTGAACTTTCACCGAGGCCTCTTCAAAAGGAAGGCCTATGGAATGCTTGTAAAAAACAAAGGAGCCCGGGCTGCTGAAAACCCACCTGTTTGAATTGAACGAACAGGTGAAATCCTCAAGCGGCCGAGCGGTTGCACCCAAGAATCCCCCTGCAGGCGCACGAAATCTATAGCGGCCGTCTGAGATGCTTTCCCCCTCCCCGAGGAGAAGCGTTTTCCCGGCCGCGGCCTTGAACCGGGCGAAGAACCACCTCGCAGGCGCAACCGCGACATCATCGAATTCCACAGGCACGTGCTTTTCCCAGGTGCCCAATCGGATCTTAAGCTTTCCGCCCATAGAAGGAGGAACCGGAAAAGCGAATGCACAGTGCGTCCATTCGGAGCCTACGTGGAAATCGCGGTTTATGCCCAGAGGGCCTGAGACCACGCAGCCTCCCCCACCCGGTGCAACCTCGCGTGCAAAGAAGCTGAAAACATAAGCGCGGCCGGGCTGAAGCCCTTTGAGCGTGCAGGCCCAAGCATTCGTCCCTCCCTTGCCGGGTCCCGCAACCAGGCAGCCGTCCGGAGACCTGCCTGCTGAAGCCTTGTAGCGCCCCGCGCCGGAAAGCAGGCCCCACGGCCTCGGCGTACCATCCTCTGCAGGTGAAAAACTCGGATTGGGAACCAGATTGCAGGGCTGTACCGAGAGAAAGAAAAACGCAAGTAGGCAAGGCATAATGAACCTCCTGCGCCGCGCGGCGTTCAACAAGCAGGGGAACGACTCCGCGCCTCAGCGCGGTTCTCCGAGCTCTTCCAGCAGCCTTCTTATTTCCGAAAGCTCCTGGTCCGTTAAACGCCAACCGGCGGCACCTATGTTCTCATCAACCTGCTCGGGCCTCCGAGCTCCCACTATAGCGCTTGTAACGCCTTCCTGGCAAAGCACCCAGTTCAGAGCCAGTTGCGCCAATGTGACACCGTGTCCGTCGGCAATGGGCTTGATCCGCTCCAAGAACTTCAGGGCCCGCGCTCTGTTGTGCTCCTTGAACCACGGCATCTTCACCCGATTGTCACCGGGAGGGAACTTGCGGTCCATTGTGACTTTCCCTGTAAGAATCCCTTGCTCAAGGGGGCTGTAGCATAAAATGCCTATTTTGTGCTTTCTTGCAAAAGGAAGGACATCAGCTTCAATGGCCCTGCTCAGCATGCTGTATTTCGGCTGGTCGCTTGCAAGCTCAACATATTTCAGGCATTCGGCCATCATCTCAGGCGTAAAGTTGCTTACCCCGATCGCTCTGATTTTCCCTTCCTGTTTGAGCTGAGCGAGGGCCTCCATGGTGTCGGCGATAGGGGTGGTCGGGTCAGGCCAGTGGCACTGGTAGAGATCGATTACATCCACGCCGAGGCGTTTGAGACTTTCTTCGCACTCCGCCCGAATCGACTCGGGCCTGAGGTTCCGCCAGACCGTCCGTTCGATTCCATCCTGGTCCACCGAAGTAAAGTGGAGTTTCCCTTCGGACCGCGTCCAAACAAGCCCGCACTTGGTCGCTATCAGGACTTTGTCCCTCAATCCTTTGATCGCTTTGCCCACTATGCGCTCACTGCGGCCGAATCCGTAAACAGGAGCCGTATCTATAAGATTTATACCGCAGTCTATCGCCTTCCTTATCGCTTTGATCGACTCTTCTTCATCGCTGCCGCCCCACCACCACCCGCCGGTAACCCAGGTACCGAGGGAAATAACCGAGACGTTCAAGTCGCTATTCCCGAGTCGCCGGTATTCCATAGGCCACTCCTCCTTGCAAACCGTTCTCCTTGGCTCATGAAACGCCGAGCTTTGAGTATACTGCAAGAAGTCCGCCTGACCGCAAGGCGCCCCGGCCCGCTTCACGCCCACGGGGGATTCCTGGTACTATGGAATAGCCGTCGGTATTTTTCCCATTTCTGGAGGATAACGTCATGCTGTGTATGCGCCGTCAGCTTCTCCTATTGATTGTACTTGCCAGCTTGCTCGGAGGCGAAATCCTTGCAGCCGCTTCAGGGATCAACTCTATGTTTCCGGGCGAGAAATTCGATCCCAGGGTTACAAGCCCTGAAAAGGTGCTTGGGTTCCCGCTTGCCTCAAAGCCGGCTTCGGCCGCTCAGGTACTCCGAGTCGCAGAAGCGCTCGCACGGACGAGCAACCGCGTGGAGTTCCGCCGCCATGGTGCGACCCACCAGGAGCGCCCGCTCGTCCATTTCCTTATTTCCTCTCCACAAAACCTCAAGCGCCTCGAGCAAATCCGCGCAGGCTATGCGCTTCTTGCCGACCCGCGTAAAACAACCCCGGCCCGGATCGAACAACTCTGCGGAGAACTACCGGCCTGCGCCTACTTCGGTTACGCGATACACGGCGATGAGCTTTCAAGCACCGACGCCGCTCTTGCAGCAGCTTACCGCCTCGCTGCAAGCACAAGTAAAGAAATCGAGACCCTATTGAACAATCTGGTCATCATAATAGACCCGCTCATGAATCCGGACGGCAGGACGCGCTTTCTCAACCAATTGGCGGTCGCTACGGGCTATGTGCCCAATCTGGATTTTCAAAGTCTCGCTCACCAGGGCTTCTGGCCGTGGGGAAGGGGCAACCACTACCTTTTCGACATGAACCGCGATTGGCTTGCGGGGCTCCAGCCCGAGACCCGGGGGCGCCAGGAACTTATGTTGCAGTGGCACCCTCAGCTTGTTGTAGACTGCCACGAAATGGGGCCTTTTGAAACGTATCTTTTCAACCCGCCGCGGGAGCCCATCAACCTTTACATATCAAATGAAATCCGATCGTGGTGGCTCAAATTCTGTGCGGACCAAGCTGCGGCTTTCGACAGGCACGGCTGGAGTTATTACACGCGGGACTGGTACGAATTCTGGTATCCCGGCTACACCCACGCCTGGGCCGCGCACCAGGGAGCGATCGGGATCCTCTACGAGCAGGCGGGAGTGGACGGGAAACCGTTGCGCAGGCCCGACGGCACTGTGCTCACTTATTTTGAAAGCGTTCAACATCATGTGGTGAGCACCTTTGCAAACCTCAAGACCCTGGCTGAGAACCGAAGCGCGGTGCTGCGTGATTTTGCAGCTCAGCGCCTTGAGGCGGTCCGCGCGGCGCGGGCCGGAAGGCACAAAACGCTCATTGTCGTACCGGACCGCAACGAAGCGCGCAACCGGCTGTTCCTCCAAACCCTGCTTCAGCACGGGATTGAGGTGGCGGAAGCAGGTGAGCCTTTCACATTGAAAAACGTGTGGAGCTGGGAGGGAACGAGCTTCACAAAGAAGCGCTTCCCCAAAGGCTCTCTCATTGTAAGAACAGCTCAGCCGCAGGGCATGCTGGTGCTTGCGCTTCTTGACTGGGAACAGAAGTTCAGCGACCAGTTCCTTAAGGAGGAGCGCAAAGAGCTGGTTAAGCACAGGCGATCGAAGATCTACGATGTAACCGGCTGGGCCCTCCCTCTCCTTTACGATGTAGAAGCTTATTGGTCTTCTTCTACACCCGAGGTGAGCTCGCAGCTCTGCCGTCCTCCAGCCCGCAGGTCCGGCGAGTACAAGAAGCCCGGCCGATATGGAGCCGTAATAGACGGTACTTCGGACGATGTATACAAGATCGCTGCGGAACTTCTTCAACAAAAAGTCGTGTTGCGGGTGGCTGAGAAGGCCTTTTCCTTAGGAGGAAGGAGCTTTCCGCGCGGAAGCCTTTTGGTGCGCAACCACGAGAACAAGCCCGACATTCACAAGACCCTCAAGCAGGCCGCCCGCAAGACGGGCGTAAGTGTCTTTCCGGTCGATACAGCTCTTACGGCCGGCGAAGGTCCGGATTTGGGGGCCGGGCGTTTCCGCCTGGCGAGGTGTCCGTACGTTGCGATCGCAGCCGGCGAGCCTGTCAGCACAACAAGCTTCGGATCCCTCTGGTACGTTCTCGATGCAGAATTACGCTTGGCCGTATCCCCGGTATCGATCCGCGCCTTGGGGAGACTCGACCTAAGGCAGTACAACGTGCTCATTCTCCCCTCTTTAAGGGAGGTGGGAAAGGCGCAGTCCGTGCTCGCTCCTTTTGCGGGCAAACTGCGGACTTGGGTGCGAAGCGGCGGTACCCTCATCGCTGTGGGAGCAAGTGCGGGGGCTCTTACCAGAAAGCTTTTCGCTCTCACATCGGTGCGCCTGCGGGGCGATGTACTCCAAGAGCTCGACGCATACAAGCGCGCCCTACAGCTTGAAAGAGGCGAACCTTTTCCTGACAAAATTCAATCCGAGAAAAAGGAACCGCTGCAGGTGCTTCAGGAGCGCGATCGGTACCTGCGGCTTTTTTCTCCTCATGGTGCGATTCTAAGAACCGAAGTTGATCCGGAAAGTTGGCTTACCTTCGGGTGCCGCACCCCTCTGCCCGTTCTCATGAGCGGATCTCTTGTCTTTCTGGCGCGACACCCTGCAGCGGCACCGGTCCGTTTCGCCTCCGCGAAGAAGATGCTCCTGTGCGGCCATCTTTGGCCTGAGGCGGCGCAACGTCTCTCAGGCAGCGCTTACCTTGCAAGAGAACGCTGCGGAAACGGACAGGTCATTCTCTTTGCAGGCAACCCGGCTTTCAGAGCTTACCTGCGCGGTGCGCTCCGGCTGTTTTTCAACGCGGTCCTCTTCGGGCCCGGGTTGGGCACCAGCCAACCCGTTCCTCGTTGAAAAGCTCAGGAGGACTCTTTAGGCGCTTCCGCATGCTGCATAACTGCACCATCACTCAGAATAAATCCGACTCGCAAGCGTTTTGTAGAATCCATACTATGCTCTCCCTTATAATGCCCGGGCGGAAAGAAGAGGACGTTCTCCATGCGATGCATGAACGTTTTGATTTCGGCCGCAGTCTTCGTGCTTAATCCGGTCCTTTGCCTTTCAGGCGGTCTTGAGGTTATCCGTTCAGGGCCCGGCGCGGGTCATTATCTGAGCTATCACGGCGAACCGGTTTTCCTGATCGGAGACTCGGTCACCCAAGGGTGGGTTGAGTCCGGAGAGGATTTCAAACAACAAGAATACGTTGAAGCGCTTGCCCGACGGGGTATCAGAGTACTCCTGCTCTGGTCCTTCATTGCACCCCAAACAGGAGGAGACCCGAGAATAGGCTACGATGCGCCGGATCTTCTGCCTTGGGTTAAGACCGGTCCCACCCATTGGGACCTCAGCAGGTTCGAAGAGCGGTACTTTGAAAGACTGGCTGATCTTTGCAAAAGCGCCCGCGAGCGTAAGATCTGCGTTATTATTCAGGTCTTCGACGGCTGGACCAAAACACGTTTTTCAACGCACCCTTTCAACCGGGTGAACGGAGGGCCGCTCAGCGACCGCAGCCAATTCGTCGACCTTGCAGACTATGAGAACGAAATGCCGACAGCCTACAACCCGTCTTGGAATCGGCTCCAGCGGAACCAGTATTTCCAGGAGAGATTCGCAGCGCGGCTCATTGAAGCTACCTCTGCCTTTGAAAACGTAGCCTATGAGCTTTTCAACGAAGGAGAATGGTACGACCGCGAAAAACGCAAGCGCCATGAGCTTCACTTTCTGGCCTTTTTCAAGGCTCGTTGTTCCAACCTGCTTCTCACCAACGCGGACCACATAGGAGGCTTTGACTTCAGGCTCGAACCTAAAACCGATGTCATAAGCCTTCACCTTCCGAACTGGTCATGCAGTACTTCGGTTGCGGTCTCCTTTCAGCACTACAGAGCCCGATTTGCAGGAACTCCGCCGAAACCGTTTTTCTTCTCCGAGCCTGTTCCTGAATTCCGCGCTGAGAATCCCTGCGAAGTCGAGGCCCTTACGCGCCTCATGTGGGGCACGGCTTTGGCCGGCGCCGGATTCGTGGTTCAAAACGATGCCAGTTTCGGCTTCAACCCTAAGGCCCGGATCGCTTCCCGCGCCGCCCTCAGGGACCTTATGCTCGACAGAGAAGGCGCCTGCAGCAGGTTCTTCAACGAGCTCGGCGTCAACTGGGTCGAAATGGCACCTGATCCCTCTGTGAGCTCAACACGCGTCGCACTTGCGGCTCCCGGTACCGAATATGTCATCTACAGCCAAAGCGGCCGCACTTTCACCGTTGACCTGAAAGCTTACAGCGGTGTGATCTTCTCGGGCAGGTTCTACGATCCCAGGAGCGGGGAGCTCAAAAGCGAGCAGACCTTCGAAGGCGGGAAAGAGATAACCGTGACAAAACCTGACAGCCGGGATTGGGTCTTTTGGCTCAGGCGCAGCAAAGGGGTGTCTTTCCGCAGAGGCGATGCCAACGCGGACTCGGGTGTGGACATAGCCGATGCGGTTCTCATACTAAGTTACCTTTTTGCAGGAGCGGACCTGCCGTGTGAAAAAGCTGCGGACGCAAA
>CAZGYL010000131.1:0-10406 GCA_964529985.1 uncultured Planctomycetia bacterium
AGTGTTCGGTCACGAACCAGAACATGATTCTACGAATCATGCACGCTTATATAGGGCCCGGGCCGGTAATGCTGCACATAGTACCTGAGGGGCTGGTAAGCGGCAACCAAGACTGTCAGACAGTCTTCTCGGCCGAAGTTTCAGGCTAAGTCCGTTTCCCCCGACACTGTAAAGCCTTGACAGCCGGATACGTAGCGTTGATCCTTGAAAGCCTGCGCCTCCTCGGCTTAAAAACGAATCTTTGAAAGCCTAACTTAAAGGCCTTTTTTCGGTTCGCAGGCTTGTAAGGAACCACTTCATGCGCGCACGTAAGCGGGCTTTGCAGGTTGCGTTCTTTCTCTTTGCAGCTCTGCTCTGCTCGGCTTCACAGCATGAGCCGCCGCCTCACAGACAGCTTTCAACAGAGCGGTTCCCCGGACCGGTTGCATTGAACAATCCGTACAGGGCGCTGGGGGTTCTTCCTCAGGACGGCGAGCAGCTGGCCCGCCTGGCCTCACTGCTGAGGAACGCCGGCGGTCGAAATTCACTTCGGGATCTTGTGAGCGACTTGGCCCGCCGGGACCCTGAGCTTCTGGGTACGGCCGTCCGCCTGGCGCCCCGCCTCAGGAATCTGGCCCTTCCTCCGGGTGAAATGCGGGAGCAGATCCGACAGGTGCTGCGCCTTGTCGAAGCTATCCAGCAGTCGCCCTTCCGGGGTGCGGTGGCAAGGTTCGCAGCCCGCGCAGCCCGGAGGCCTGCTACGGGGCCCGGTCTTATCGCGCGGCTTCGACAGCTGCGGGAGCTTCTGGCCCGAGCAGGGGTGCCCCGCGAGTATCTCCAGGAGGCGGGCAGTCTTGCCCGCAGCGTGGTGCAAAGGTCGCGCGGGGTCTTGGACCGACTGCAGAGCTTCACCCGCGGCAGCTTCACGGTGCCCGGAGGCCCTATTCTGGGCTCCTTTCCCCCCGCGGTTAAAGCCGGAGCCGCTCTGGCTCTCTGCGCAGGCCTTCTGATCTGCCTTCTTTCGCTTCGCAAGCGCAGCGGTGCAAAGACCGAGCTCCCCCCCGAGCCGGACCTCAGCTCCCTGCGGCTGTCACCGGAGCGCTTCCCCGATTTGTTGCTTGCCTTCTACAGAAGGGCTCTTGCTGAGGAAGGCCTGCGGTTCAGGGGAAAGACTCTCAGTGAGCTCAAAGAGTCGCTTTGCACGGTGCGGCCCGAACTGGAGGAAACCGCAAGCCGCCTCAACGAATACTTTTATCCTCTTTACTACCGCGGCCCTAACGCTACCCGGGCCCCTGATGCGGTGAACCTCGCTGCCGCCTGCAGGGAGCTTGAGGCTTTGTGGAACTCCTTTCGAAAGCACAGCAGGAGAATTTTGAGAAAAGAAGCGGTACATGGGTAGAAAAGCGGGTTTTTGTCTCTTCTTGTACGCGAGCCTTCAGGTCCATGCGGCCGCCCTTCCGCTCCAGTGGGACGGCTGGGATCTTTTCTTCCGCACGCTTGGGCGAAGCGGCGCTGTGATAACGGATCACCGGAACGCCGATCTTATCATCGTTTTGGGCTCATGGCCCGCGGACCGCCAGCCGGCTTTTCTCAGGGCGCATGTTGCAAACGGAGGGGCTTTGGTTGTTGCAAGCGAAAGCCTGTCCGCAAACCGAGTGCTTTCTCTTTTCAACATGCGTCTCTCACAGGATATCGTCCTTGTTTGGGAAAAGCGCAATTGCTTCTTGGGGCAACCGGATTGCCCCGTGGTTACGGACCTCAGGCGACGTGAAGCACCCGAGCTTTTCTCAGGCATCAAGGCTCTGGTAACCAACCGTGCGCGGGCTGTATCAGGGAACGGCAGGTGCGCCGCATGGTTTCCTTCTCCGTTTCCGCTTGCAGCCCTTTTCGTAAAGCTTCGTCCTTTCATACAGGTCACGCGTTTCGGCCGCGGTATGGTCGCTGCAATCGGCGATCAAAGTCTTTTTATAAACCTGATGATGCCGGAAGGCGACAACCAAAAGTTCCTGAGTAATCTTCTTTCCTGGACGCGGGCCCGTAAAACGGCGGTTCTGAAGGACGGCGCTCTACTCCGGCCGGGGCAGGCTCCGGGCATGCATGCGCCTCGGTCGCTGCCGCTTCCTGACATCTCCCCGACTTTGAGCGACTTCAACCAACTGATCGCCGACATGCAGCGCAGTCTCCCGGTGCGGTCTCTTGAAGCGCGCCTGCTCCCTGTTTTTCTGCTTTTGGGCGGATTGTTGCTTGTCTTCTTTGTCCTCAGAGAGCTTTTGAACACTTACATACCGGGCCGGATTTTCGGCGGCCTGCGGAGCGCTGTACCGGACCGCCGCTCGGTGGCTTTAAGACTCTGCGCCCTCGCTCCGCCTGAGGCCAGAGCGCGCTTGGCTGAGCAAGCGTTGCGGGTCCGCGGCGAAAGGCGCTTCCGCAAATTCCTGGACGCCCTTGCAGCGGCATGCACTTTTGATGCAACCGAAAACTTTTCGGAGGTTAAGCGTAATGTCGTCAGTGGATCCGATTGAGAGCCCGGAAGCCCGGCAGCAAACTTTTGCATTCATAGACAGAGTCGCTCGGTTGCGCTTCGAGCTCAAGGAAGCCGTCGGCCGGGTTGTTATAGGATTGAACCGGGAGATCGACCTTCTTCTGATCGCGCTTCTGAGCCGCGGCCACGTGCTTCTTGAAGGAGTACCGGGTGTTGCGAAAACCCTTCTTGCACGCACTTTCGCTCACTGCGTGGGCGGTGAGTTTCAGCGCATTCAATTCACGCCGGACCTGCTCCCGACCGACGTAACCGGAGGTGCGGTCTACGACCGCAGAACCGGAGATTTCGTCATCAAACGCGGTCCTGTTTTTACCAACATACTTCTTGCCGATGAGATAAACCGTTCCCCTGCAAAAACCCAATCGGCCCTCCTTGAGGCCATGCAGGAGCGTCAAGTCACGCTTGAGGGAACCGCTTACAGCCTTCCGGAGCCTTTTATTGTTCTTGCAACCCAAAACCCGGTTGAAGAGGAAGGAGTATACAAACTCCCGGAAGCGCAACTCGACCGTTTCTTCCTGCGCGTGCGCTTCCCTTATCCTTCGCTTACGGATGAAGTGCGGATCCTGAAAACACACAGCAAGCCGGTTCCGCCGCCTGAGCGGGTTACAAGCTGCGAAGAGATTCTGGATCTCCAAAGCCGAATCGACCACTTGGAGCTGAGCGAAGTGGTCTACCGTACTGTGAGCGAATTCGCACAAAGAACGCGGCACCACCCTGCGGTCGCTTTGGGGCTTAGTCCGAGGGCCTCGCTCTGCCTTCTTGAAGCGGCCCGAGCCAAAGCGGTCTTGGGCGGCCGGGACTATGTGACCCATGAGGATCTCAAAGAGCTTATCGATCCTGTGCTCTCCCACCGCATTATCCTGCGGCCCGAGGCTGAAATGGACGGCATTCGGCCGCAGCAGGTCCTCCATGAGGTCTTTGAAAGCATGGAGCTCTGGGAAGGCGGAAACTCATGACAAGAGCCGGACAGCACATAGCGCTCGTGAGCATCTGTTGCTTGATCGCAGCGGTGATACTTCAATCGCGATCGGCTATGGCTGGAGCTCTTGTGCTCGCATGGCTGCTTGCCCTTGACGGCCTGCTTGTAGCCGTAGCCTGCAGGGGCGCCGAGCGCTTGTCATTCACCCGCAGATTCGAAAGCGGTGCAGCCCGAAGCACCGTTTTCTGCGGCAGGCCGACTGAAGTGACGCTCAGGATTTCAAATACAACGCCTTACATTCTTTTCGGAGAAGCCCGCGAGCTCGTGCCCCACAACTTGCAGGTGGAAGGCTCGACATGTTTCTCTTTCACGCTTACACCCGGAGCGACGGCGGCTCTGACCTACAAGGTTAAGGCGCACCGCCTGGGTTCAATGCACTTTCCCGGGCTCTCGCTCCGGCTGTTTTCACCCGGGGGTCTTTGGGAGGTGGATAGATTCATTCCGGTCAGAGGACTTCTGCAAGCGGTACCCGACATCTTTGGAAAGCATTTTCTCCCCACTTTGCGTAAGGATCGGAATGTTCTGCTGCGCCACGGCCGGCATCTGCAAAGGCGTCCCGGTTCGGGGGCTGAGCTTCTGAGCCTGCGCGAGTACCGCGAAGGGGATCCTCCGAAAACGATCGCTTGGCGGCCTTCCGCAAGACGCGACAGGCTTCTTGTAAAAGAGTTCGAAAACGAGGTGCCCCTCCGAACCCGGATAGTTTTTCAACCAGGCCCGCGTTTTTTTCTTGATCACGGGAAATCGGTGACCGAAGCGGGCGCCTTGTGCGCGCGCCTTGCACGCCTGCTGGTTGAGCACCGGGACCTTGTTGAGGTCTTGGTACCCCTTCCGGGCCGAACGTTGCGAACCGGCGAAGGCCTCACACGCAGGCACCTTCTTTCCGTACTCGGTGCGCTGGGTGAAGCCGTCTGCCGAATGCCGGTACTGCCCGGGCCGCTTACGGGTGCGGAGCTTGCGGCCGTGCACAAGGCGGCGCTCGCACACGAGTCGGCTCTAAGGAAGGCTGCAAGCCGCCTGCTTGCAAGGCGGCTCAGGCTTACGACCTTAAGCGTCAGCACAGGGTTGGTCCGGCAGGTAGTGGCGCTTTTCCTTGCTTCGCAGTACAAGCTCGGTGTCGGGGCTGTAGAACTTCTGGAGCGTAATCCGGATCTTTTCGGCTTTTTCGCGAGGCGCTTTGCCGCACCGCTCGGGATCATCGACCCTGTGCCGCAACAGGGCGCAGGCCCTTGGGCTTTGGCTCAGAGCAGGCGTTGGGCGCGGGCGCTTCTTGAAACGCTCAGCAAGCTCATTCTCCACGCTAAAGACAGCGAGCTCTTCGTTCTTGTTGCGGACGTACCTTTTATGCCGAAGGAGGAGGGCCTGACGCTTTGCAGGCTCTTGAGCCGCGCCGCCGCTCTGAATCACAGAGCTGTAGTCCTCTGGCCGTCCTTGGAGGATCCACGGAAACTGTTGGGTCCTGCGGTCCGGCGTGCGCTTGTTGAAGAGGCACAATTGAGCCGGGCACTGAGATCGCGCGGCATTCCGGTCGGAAGACTCGGAGAGGAGCGCGGATTTCTCTTGATTCTCAGGCAGCTTAAACAGCTTCAGAGCCAGGTGGCGGCATGGTGAAGCACAAAGAAGCCTCAAAAGCCCCTGCCCCGAGGACGAACCTCTACGTGCTCTCGGACCTGCTCCTTGCCCTGGTCGTGGTCGCGCTCCACCCCTCGGCGGTCGCCTCCTACAGGGCTTTTATGACCTTATGCGCGCTTACAGCGGTGGTTCTGCCGGTTCCGCTCCTGCGCTTTGTGCTTCTTGCTTTCGGAGCCGCCCAAGCGCGTACCACCCCTGCTCTCCTTCCGTTCTTCCTGGCGGGCGCTTTCTGGGTCCTTGTGGGCACTATGCCGCGCGGTGCGCGCCGCACGCCGGCTTTGTGGGTTTCGCTTGCTGCGCTCTCAGTTTCAGCCTGCACCGCAGCTTTTCTTTCCTTTTCACTTCTCGATCAACTGGCGCCGCCCTTGGGCAGGATTTTCCACCTTGCGATTTTCGACTACTACTCGCGGGTGCACCTTTCGGCCGTAGCAGCTGTAGGACTCGCAACAGCATTGCTTGTACAATGGGCGGTTCAAGCCGTCGGCTTCCGCCACGGGCGGCGCTTGCTCGCTTACCTGGAAGTGTACTTGGCTTGTAAACGCCAGCTTAGAATGCTGGGGAAGAAGTGGCGATGTTGAAACGGCTTTATGACTTCCTTGCCGTGGTTCTTATCTTGGCGGGTCTTTTCGCCGTCGGGCTTACGTTTTTCTTCCTTTATAACGAACGCTTTATTGAAGGAGTGATAACCGGGCTTTTGGGGTTTGTGGTTTTGCGTTCCGGGTTGCTGCTCGTGCGCCTCCTCGTGGCGCGCAACTGCCTTGAAGATTCGCACCGGCGCATAATAAGTTCGCTGTCGGATCAGGACCGCAGGGACGAAACCGCACGGCCCGCGTAAGGAGGAGGAAATGGCCAGGTATGACTTGACACCTAAGCACGTTCCACCTGTTGAAACGAAATGGCGCAGAATCCAGACCCCCCTTCCGGCGCCTGAATCACTGCCTGTTCTTGAAAAACTTCTGCGCTTTGAGCCTCAGGCCATGGCATGCCAAGTACCTGTTTTGTGGGAGCGGGCGGAAGGCTGCCGGGTATTCGACCCCTACGGAAATGTTTGGCTCGACTGGTCGTCGACTGTGCTTGTTGCAAACGTCGGACACGGGCATCCGGCTATATGCAGCACTTTGAAAGAGGTCATAAGCAGGCCGCTTCTTGCAACTTACGTTTTTCCGCACCGCTTGCGCGCTGAGCTCGTAGAACGCCTCAGCGCCCTCGCCCCCCCGCCTTTGGAAAAGGTGTTTCTCCTTTCAACCGGATCCGAAGCCGTTGAGAACGCGATCAAGCTGGCGTTCACATGGGGCAAACCGCGCGGCAAAGACGTACTTGTCTCCTTCCAAAACGCATTTCACGGCCGCACACTGGGAGCCCAACTCGCAGGAGGCCTTCCGAAGCTCAAGCAGTGGATCCCCCACAGTTCTCCTGATTTTGTGCAAGTGCCATTTCCCGACGGCTACAAGAATCCTGATACCCGATTTGAGCTCTTTGAAGAAAGCCTGCGGGCCCAACGCGTGGAGCCCAAAAGGGTTTGCGCCGTCCTGAGCGAAACTTACCAGGGAGTCGGTCCCGACTTCATGCCGGTGCCTTACGCCCAGGCGCTTCGGGCGTGGTGCGACCGCAACGAAGCGCTTCTTATCCTGGACGAGGTGCAGGCCGGTTTCGGAAGAACCGGGAAGTTCTTCGGGTTTGAGCATTACGGTATAGTGCCCGACTTGGTGTGCTTGGGCAAAGGGATAACAAGCTCGCTTCCACTTTCAGCGGTGATCGGAAGAGCCGATATCATGGACCTCTATCCCCCCGGCTCAATGACGAGCACCCACTCTGCAAGCCCGCTTCCTGTGGCCGCTGCATTGGCTACACTGAATGCCCTCCAGGAGGAGGGGCTCGTGGATCATGCAGCAGCAATGGAATCCGTGCTGAGAGAAGGCCTCCAGCAGGTCCAAGAGAGGTTTCCGGGTGTGCTGGGCCGGCTGCAGGTGAAAGGAATGGTTGCCGGGATTCAAGTCGTAAAGCCGGGCACTCGGGAGCCTGACGCTTCAACCGCGCTGGCCATACAAACAGCCTGTTTCCATAAAGGCTTGCTTATGTTCGCGCCCGTAGGTGTTGCAGGCGAGTGCCTCAAGATCTGCCCGCCCCTTTCAACCCCCGAGGAAGCGCTCAGGGAGGGAATCGAGGTCTTCGGGGAGGCCGTCGGAGAGGTGCTGTATGACCGTGCGTGATTCGCAGAGATTTCCGCCTTGGCTTTTGGCGCCCGGCGGTACCTCGGCGCTCAGTCATTGGGCTGGTTGTTTGCCGAAGAGGCTGTCTTATCCCACCACGACCCGTGTCGCATCACGGTGCGGCCTTTAGGCCGCGCATCCCCCCTGCTCAGCAGGGGGGACGGGAGGGGGGATGTCCCGGGTCGTAGGGGCTTGCGATCGTACCTTGTGCGCTACCTAATGGGACTGAACGTGGGTCGCCGACGGTTCCCATTATGTTGGGAAAGCATGATCGGGCTGCAGGGTGTCTCCGCATTGTGCACAGTCAAATAGACGCTTAAGCACCTGTCGCTGAGAAAAAGGAGTGGCAGGGCCTTCGGTGCCGATATACTGGTAATGGAGTGGAGGGAGCGGCCGGGTACTTAAGGCCCGTCAAGGCGAAGGTTCCGTGGAGGCTTTTATGGCCGGGCGCGCATCGGTTTCGGTGTTTCTTGCACTCTCGTTGCTTGCAAACAGCACCTCTGCGCTGCCGCCGGACGCCCAGGTGCTTAAGTACCTGCCTGACAGAGGGCTTGTAGGAATCTCGATCGGAACCGATCAGGGCCTTCGCGAAGGTATGCTCCTTTCACTGTGGCGCGGGGGGAAGCAAATAGGTACATGCCGGGTCATAAAGGCCGGTAAAATCGTGGCCTTTTGCCAAATCGTCTCCTTAAGCGAGGGCGTTACGCCGAAGCCCGGCGACATGATCCGCCCTTTCGGGGCACCGCCTCCCAAACCCCCCCCGCAGCCGAAGCCCCAGAAACCGGAAAAGCCTGCGCAGCCTGAAAAGCCGAAGCCGCCTGAAGGCAAGCCGAAAAAACCGACAAAAGAATCTTGGCAGAAGAAGGACGACCGCCTGAAACTCCCTTCGGATCAGCAAAAAACAACTGAGAAAAAAACGCCTCCGCCGGTCAAAGTCCCGGCCCTCAAGCCCCGCAAGGAAGAGCTTCTTGCTGTGGGTGTGCTGCCGCGGGAAATTCTTGTAAGCTCAACCGAGGGAGTCTACGTGCTTCGAGGCGCTTCCTGCCGGTTGGACGAGTCCGTTATTCCTCACAGGCTCCTTCGCTTCGTTCCATGGGGCGAACGCATATGGGCTGAGACGGACGGAGGAGTTTTTCTCCGTACGGGTCGCAAGTGGATCCCGTTCCCGTGGTCTGAGAGCTTCGGCGGCAAACCGGCCTTCGCCCGCGTTACTACGACGAAAGATCACGCTTGGGGTATTTACGGCCGGTGGGTTCTTGTGTGGGACGAAAGCGCCGAGCGCATCGTTCTGAACGGAACCAGGAAACGCAAGGAAAAGGGTGCATGGGTTCGGCTCGGTAAGCCGTTTCCGGTTGAGCTTGAGGCTGTGCTGGCTTTGAACGACCGCCAGCTCTTGCTTGCGGCGGTCGACGGAAGTGTGCTTGTTAAGGAAGGGCCCCGTGTTGCTCAGCTTGCCAAGCTCTCTTTTGTATCCGGTGATCCGCTTGTGCTCGAGCTTGCGCGCGACGGAACGGGCGTCACTTGGGGGCTTTTCTTTGCTGAAGGCGGCGGGCTTTTCAGCTTCGGGCCCCGAGGACTCTCCGTAATCAGACCCGGGAAGGAGCTGCCCGCCGGCAGGCTGCTCAGACTTCTCACCGACAAGTACGGCAGGCTCTATGTGCTCCACCAAACCGAGGGCGTTTTCCGCCACCGCTCGGGAAGATGGGAACGTGTCTCTCCGCGGCCGCCTGAGGAAGCTTACGACATCGCGATCGATGGAACCAGCATCTTCATCTTGACAAAAAAACGCCTTCTCAGAGTGGATCCCGACCGCACAATCGAAGTCTTTGTGCTCCAGCACCCGGAGTAAGCTCCCTTTTGAACGCCGGCTTCAGCCCGTCTCGGCGGCGGCTTCTGTTTCCATGGTCAGCTCCATGCCTTTGAGGCGGCAGAAGCGCTTGAGGTCTTTGACGATATCGCCGTAGCAGGTTACACGGTGCAGGCCGTGTTTCCAGTTGCGCCACAGCTTCTCGACCGAACCGTCGACTTCAACCGTTATCTTGGTGCGGCACCCGCGCGGGAGGTCGGGCGTATCCACAATGCGTCCTGTGAAGCAGATGATTTCAGTGGGGCTTACGATTCGAGCCTGCGTAACCTTCTGCCCCACCCTCATGCGCACCTGAGGCACGACCCCTTCCCGGCGTTCCATAATCGTCCTGAGACGATAGGGCGCAGCGGGACCGTCCGGGCCGTCCATTTTCGGTGTCCCGAGGCAGTGGGCGAGAATCGCTGCGTTTTTCGAGGTATCGATCGTCGGATCACTTATGAATCCAGGCCTTCCCACAAGACCCCGGAAGAGGAGGAAGGTTACAGCCGAAGACATATCCGATTCGCAGATTCCTGCAAGCCCCATGTTATTCAGGCGCACGAATCCTACGCATGGAAACGCAGGGAGCCGGTGATACATTGAGCCGTAGCAATCGACCCCGATCGCCGCAGCGTCCATATCCCTGAGCAGCTTTTCAAAAGCGAGCGCAAGCCGCGCTGAAGCCACGATCTCAGGCCGCTTGGGTTCCACGACCTTTTCAGCACCTTTTATCCAGAGGTCGGCCTCTTTTTCGGCCTCCTTTGAGCTTATCGCCTCATAGGCACGAAGAACGAGATCGCGCCCCACCCGAATGAACGTGGTACCCAGCTTCTCGCTTATCGCTTTCTCAAACTCTGAAGGCACCTTGCGCGAAGTCACGTTCAAAACGCGGGCATGCTCCAGAAAATGCGCGGCCTTAAGCGGTCGCAAAAGCCTTACCAGCTCCGCTTTGTCGCTTGAGAGAGCAACATCGATCAGATGCGGTGTCTCTGAAAGCAGCCGACCGTAACCCGTCCATTCGTGACCCGAGTACGGCGCCGCGTAAAGCACCGTGGGTTTCTTGAGCGAAAGAATTTTTCCGAGCAGCCCGCCGGTCCACATTGTAAGCTGAACCACCGCAATCCCGTACGCCTCTCTGAGTGTGGGCATGAGACGTTGGAGTTCTTTTTCCTCGGCCACAAGTTCGGTGCTTGTAAACTCTATGTCTGCAATCTCCCGCTC
>CAZGYL010000132.1:0-10405 GCA_964529985.1 uncultured Planctomycetia bacterium
TTACAGGCTGGGGAGCTACATCGTCGGCGTGAATGACCTTCACGGAACACCTCTCAAAAAACACAACCGGATTCATCCCGCCCGCCTTCGCTTCCGGATCGGGCCGCCGGAACACCGCTTCGGTTTTGACGAAGCGTTTCTTGAAGCCCGCGGTCCAGAAGATGCGAAGGGCGGACCCGTTTAAGGGCAGAGAATAGGACATCCCTTACGTTCGGGTACTGTTTCTCAAGTCCGCTGAGCAATTCGGCCATGGCCGTACGTTTGTGGTCAGGTTGGGCGGAGCAGACGCGACAGGGCACAATGGGAAAACCGCACAGCTCGGCAAGCCTGGCAAGTTGCTTTTCCGGTATTTCAATAAGCGGGCGTATGACCTCGAACCTGCCGTCATCAGTGTGGTATTTTGCGGGCATCGCTTGGATTCGGCCTTGAAAGAATAGGTTCAGCAAAAGCGTGATGATCGCATCATCACGGTGATGGCCCAAAGCGATCTTGTTGCACCCTAGTTTCTCAGCCCATGTGTAAATGATACCGCGGCGCATGCGCGAGCATACCGGGCATGTCGTTGCGCCCGGCTTTGTGTATTTTCGTACAACGGCGTAAGTGTCCTCTTTCACCACGCGGTAGGGAACACCGAAAGCGCTCAACCATTGCCTGAGCGAAGTTCCATCGTATCCGGGCTGGCATTGGTCCAGGTGAAAGGCTACAAGCTCAAGCTCAAACGGCAGGCGCGGTCTCAAGCGCTCAAGAAGGTAAAGAAGGCTGTAACTGTCCTTTCCGCCGCTTACGGCAACGAGAATACGGTCCCCGGGGCCGAGCAGCTCGTACTCGATGCTCGTTCGAGCAAGCTGCTTGGTGAGCTTTTCCTCCAAGATGTCTCGTTCGCTTCGCTTGGGCATGGCTTCTTGGGCTCCCGCGGAAACAAGAACCAATGATCCCCCGAGGGCGGGCGCCGGTCAAGAAGCGGCGCTTCGCCCTTCGAAAGCAAGGAAAACGCTTCCGGTGTCGTCCCCGAACTCGCGGTTGACCGCGATCCCGACGCGGTTTACTTGAAGCCTCCTTACGGCGGGTACCACATCGCTTATCGCCCGGGCAAGTACAGGCTCACCGTTAAGCGAAGCTACAAACCTGGCGCCGTCAAAGGCGACGGAGAGAGTTACAGGTCTCCCCCAATGGATCCTATCGCCGACATTCGTCCAAACGGCGCGGTAGAGATCCTCCTTGCCGCCGAAGCGGTAAAAGGAAGACAAGGATTTGCCGGTATGCCAATCATCCAGATAAAGACTTACGATCAGATAGTTTTCCGTATCCTGCCAAAAGACCACCCCCCCGCGACCTTTCTCTCCGCAACCGGGACCCGTGCCGGGCGGGATCATGTGGAGCTTGATCTGAAGCTCGTTCCCGCCTGACCAGGGCAAGGTATAGAGGGTTCTGCCCGGGTTGGGCTTTGCGCGGCTTGCAAGGACCCGAGCTCTTCCGGTGCCTGTGAGGCGGATGGTGCCTGAGCCTTCGGTTCTCTCCCAAAGCCCGCAGCCGACCTCGGGGCGCTTTCCTCTTAGATCGCAAGGCTGTCCCCCGAACTCCTCGCGGAGTACCGGCGGGCCTTCTTTCTTCTGCCAAACGATTGCCTTTTCAATCAGATCAGGCACGGGTGCAAAACTCTCAAGTGCCACCTCTCTAGGATGTGCTTCGAAGGACGCAATGCGGACGCTGCGGCATGGCCCTGTTGCAGAGAAACCCGCACCGTTTCCTTCCGGAAGGGATGAAGCTTCTACGGGTTTTTCAAATAAAGCTTCACCTTTGACGAAGGCTTGAACGCACACAGAGTCATCGAGTACGAAAACCGAAACGCTCCTCCCGCACCTCAGGCGCACAGCACGCGAAGCAAGTGCAGCGAAACGACCGTCTTCACACAGGAGTAGATCTGCGCGTTCCGGCGAAACGCGCAGGAGAAGGTAATTGCGCGAATCAACGAAGCGGAAGACAAGCCCGGCTGAGCTGCTTCTTTCTTTGAACATGACCGCAAAATGCAAGAGCCCCGTCGGCCCGGACCCGCTTACAACAGCCAAGTTCCGCGGTTTGAGAGGGGACGCACCTTCCCCTTCGCATAGAAAACCTCCTTCAAGGACCTGCCACGGGCCGCCGCATTCAGCTTCCCTGCCGTCAAGCGGACCTTGGTGCCGGAAAGAGTCCGCTGCGCATGCGGTTCCCTGCGGGCCGCCGGAAGATTTTTCGATCACATAAGTACCGTAGATGCGCGTGTCGCAACTGAAGCCGATCTCCCCGAGAACGCTCTGCTGCACGCCGGCGTATACGGTGCGACTCCCTGTGCGTGTGTCAATACCCACGGGCCTCAGGATCGGCAATTGCGGCAGTCGTGTCGTCCCCGGGCTGGAGCCGAGGTAATAAACAGCACCGCGTTTCCTTAAGCTGACTGCATAGCATAGAGGCAGATTTCCCACGCCCTGTATTACGGGCGGCTTTTTTCCTTCGGCCGTAAGTGTAATATCCGCGTTTTCTATGCCGGCTGAGCGCACCAGAAACGTATTGGAGCCGCGCCCGGGATTGCGGGGGGAAGGGATCGGGAAAAAACCGACAGCCAGGTTTTCGATCAAAGGAGGCCAGCTCGCGTAGTGCGGTACCGATGGATAGAGCTTTCGGTGAGCGAAACGAGGAAGCAGGTACTCGGGCAGAACACAGAAAGCCTTGCGGGCCAGAGACCGGAGGAAATGTGACAGTCCTTCAATGGGATACGTCTGGGATCCGTTGTGTCCGTTAAGCAGAAACGCAAGAAACGTAAGCCCTTCCCTGCGCTCGAAGGGACCGTAAGCAAGCCCCTCACGGCCCCAGCCCGGTCGCTTGAAAAAGCCGAGACGCAAAGCACCGTTGTCAATGCCGATGACTCCTTCCCGATCAGAGCCCTTGCGCGTGAGACCGCCTGCCCGAGTCTTTCCTATAACAGCACCGGGCGGTCTTGCCTCTTCAAAGCGGTCGGCAAGCAGGACACTGCTTGTTGCAGATTCGGTTTTTACCGTCACGCTGCCTTTCCCCCTGCTTCAGGGTCCTGCATGGAACCGTGTTTTCTTGAAAAGCTCAAAAGGAGCGAGCAAAAGCTCGAGGAAATCTCCTTCGGCCACGTCGGCAAGAACAGGCCAATCAGGCTCTCCGGGCGGTCGTTTCATTTGGGAAGCATAGCACTCCAAGGCTTTTTCTTTCTGCACCAGCCGAGGGCCCAATCGAAAAACCGTGTTGCAGCGGCCTAAGAGTTTCAGGCCGAAAAGAGCTTTGAAGGACTCCCACAATGCTTTAAAGGTGGAACGATTGGGAGCGATTTCGAGACCGACGAAAGGCCAAATGTTGTAAGCCCAAACCGGATACTCATAAAGGTCGAAGCGGGCATTGAATCGGCCGAGCCCCGCCAGGGCGCAGCGAAATGTGCTTTCGTGGTCGGGGTGGCCGTCCGCCCTGTAAGGAAGAAAGATTTGCGAAACTTCTTCAAAGTTCACGAAGCGGGCGAGGAATTCTTCAAGCCTTTTTCCGTACGCCGGGATACGTCCTTCGGGTATGTCCAGAAAATGTATGTAGTCAGCCCCAACACCCAGGGCGTTGCAGGCCGCCTCAGCCTCATTTTTTCTGATTCTACTTAACAGTCCGGGCCCGCACCTTGTATGGGATCTTGCTCCGTCGGTTACAAAGACGATTGTTACGGGAACACCGCGGGCGCGTTTTTCAGCAATGATTCCGCCTGCAGCAAGTGTTTCATCGTCCGGGTGGGGAGCCAGGACGAGCGCAGGCTCGGATAACTGTTGTTCCGAAAAAGGGCGGCACCTTCGTGCCGCTTTCGAGCGGAAAGAACGCACGGCGGGCAATCTCAGGAAGGACACCGGCACCGGTCCTCGGGCGGGAGCCGTCCTCCTGTTCCGGAAATGATTCCGAACGGCACCGGTTTGAATTTCCTTTTGCTCTGTTGCAGGGCACTCCATGTGCTTCTCACCGTGCTTCTCCGGTGCGTATCGGAGAACCAGACCGGATTGCTTGAGAAATCGCAGGCGCGGAAAATGTTTTCAGCTCTCTTTCGCCGGCGGCATGGTATCATTCCGGGAGGGAGTCTCGCTCTTTCCGGAGTATGTTTTTCGGGCCTGAAGAAGGGGAAATTCGAATCTGCTCGGGGCTTTCGGTTGCGGTTTATGTCGCTTAAGAGAAAGGTCTCAACCGGAATAAAGTGGGCGAGCCTTTCACTGGTTCTTATCCGCCTGACGCGGTTTGCAACCGGGGTGGTGCTCGCCCGCCTGCTTGCGCCGCGATATTTCGGCATCGTGGCCATGGCGACGGTGGCGGTTGAGACTTTGGGCGTGCTGCGCCACGTCGGCATCGGTTCTGCCTATATCTACCGGGAGTTCAAAAATCCCGAGGAGAAACGCCGGGCTGAGAATACGGTCTTTTTCGTTGTGTCGGCGATCGCAGTGGTACTCTTTCTCACTGCGGTCGTGCTCTCTCCTCTGCTTGCCTCTTTTTTCAGGCACAAGGAGGTTGCCTCCGTCCTGACGGTTATGGCCGTATCTTTTCTGTTTGAACCGTTCGCCACCGTTCCGAACCTCATTTTGCTCAAATCCCTGCGTTTCGACAGGCAGGCGCGTTGCGAGATCGCGCAGGCGCTCGCCTATGCGGCGGCCGGAATTCCTCTTGCTGTGCTCGGCGCCGGAGTTTGGAGCCTTGTGGGGGCGTTGCTTGCCTCCAGAGCGGCTTTTGCAATAGCTGCGTTGCTTCAAGCCCGGTGGAGGCCCCGCTGGGAGTACAGCCCGGCTCTTGCGCGGGAGTTTTTCGGGTACGGGAAGTTTCTTTGGATCACAGCGATCCTGACCGCTGCAGGTGAGGCCTTTGATAAAGCCGTGGTGGGGCGCTTGTGGGGAGCTGTGACCCTGGGGTTCTATCAGATCTCTTTCTCCGTTGCGCGACTCCCTGCAGGCATACTCGTCAATATGTTCGAAAAGATCTCTTTCCCGGCTTTTTCAGTTCTGCGGGACGACGGAGTGAAGCTCCCGCGCGCATTTCTCCAGACAACGGCTCAGCTTGCGGCCTTGACGGCGCCGGTTGCATTCGGGCTTTTCGCATTGGGTGAAGATTTCGTCTCCGCCGTTTACGGTGACGCGTGGCGGCCCGCGGTTCCTTTTATCCGCGTTTTGGCTTTCTTCGGACTGCTGCAGTGCCTCGCGCCGGTTCCTTTTACGGCGCTCAAAGCGATAGGTGCTCCGGGAAGTCTTATGAAGCTGAGCCTCTGGTACCACGGGCTTCTGGTCGGATTGGTCGCGCTCTTGTATCCGTTCGGTGCGGTGGGGGTTTGCTGGGCGCTTGCAGGAGCTTCGGGCGTGAGCACGGCTGCGGCTTTCCTTATCGTGCGCAGAAAGCTTGATTTGGAGCTCAGCGAACTGGTCTCTCCTTTGAGCCGTTCGTTTATCTGCGCGGGCATAATGGCTGCAGGCATAGGGGTTTTCCGCACCGCGGTGATCGTCCGGTTCGAAGTTCCTTCGGGGCTTGCCCTTGTTTCAGGCACTGTGGTGGGAGTGGTTCTGTACTTTGCGTCCACGTGGCTGTTGAACCGGCGAGTCCTCCTGCAGCTTCTGCGGTCGGCCGGAGAAGTGATTCGAAGCTCGGGCGGGCGGGGCAAGTCGGAAGAAGAGGAACCTGTGGGCGTCGGTGCGGGTACGGGAAGCGGAAGTGGGGAAGAAAGTTAGGCAAAGCGCATGACGGAGGAGAAGCTCTTCAGCAAAGGGCGGGTCGCCGTGAATGCGGCGAGTTCTCTTTTCGCCCACGTTTTGAACCTTGCGGTCCTCCTCTGGCTGCAGCAGTACCTCCTGAGGCGTGTAAGTCCGGCCGAATACAGCCTCTATCCCGTTATGATCTCGGTGATGGTGCTGCTTTACATGCTGCGCCTGATACTGACTTCAAGCATTGCCCGCTATACGACCGAAGCTTACGCCCGCGAGGATGAAACGGGCGTGACAAAGGTCGCGACGACCACGTTTTTACTTGCGGCCGCTATCGGCTCGGTTATCTTGGCTGCAGGCTATTTCTTTTGTCTGAACGTGGATCAGGTGCTCACCGTGCAGCCTGATCTTGTGGACGATGCCACGGTGATGGCATGGATCCTGCTTCTCTCCTTCGCGTTTCAGTTCACTCTCACACCGTTTGAAGTCGGGCTTTACGCGACACAAAAATTTGTGTATCTCAATGTGCTGCGCACGCTTACAAACGTGCTGCGGATCATATTCCTTTTCGTGCTTCTCTTTGGGATCGATACTCGGGTGTTGTGGGTTGTGGTGGCCTCGGAAGCCGCCTCGGTACTCGGCTGCCTCCTTACGGTGCGGGCGTCGGTGCGTGCTCTGCCCTGCCTGCGGGTCGCACGGGGTGCTTTTGACAAGACCGTCGCGCGCCGGCTGCTTTCTTTCGGGTCTTGGACATTCGTCTCGCAACTTGCCTACCGGATCATTACAAGCGCGGATCCGATCATACTGAACAAATTCGGAACTCCGCTCGATGTGACGTGCTATCACCTGGCTTCTCTAGCACGCAAACATTTACATAACACGATTCAAGTCGCCACTCAGCCGCTGCTACCCGCTCTCACTGCAATGCATGCGCGAAACAAGCGCGCAATGCTGGGGTCGACTTACTTGCGCTACGGGCGATATTACCTGTGGGCTTTTCTGTTTGTAGCGCTGCCTGCGATTGTGTTCAGCAGCGAGTTGATCAGGCTTTATGTAGGCGGGCGTTTTGCGCCTGCAGCGATCATCCTGGTTCTCATGCTCACCGAATCGATTCCTTTCCTGGGCAATTTCATGCTGTACAGCCTGGCTGTTGCAACCGAGAGAATACGCGATCTTGCAAGGCCGATCATACTGCTCCAGTTTGTAAATCTGGCGTTGACTCTCTACTTGGTCGGCGTCTGCAGAATGGGAGCGTTGGGGGCGGCGCTTGCCACCTTCATTATTACAGGTGTAAGCGGAGTGCTTGTTGAGGTGCCTTTGGGACTGCGTCTTGCAGGAGTGAAGTTCCGGGAGTGGCTCTTGAAGACTGCGCTGCCCGGGTATCTTCCGGCGGTCGCCTCATTGGTTCCTTTGCTCAGTGCGAAATTCTTTCTGAAGCCCGACAGTTGGCTTGAGCTTGGTGCGGCGGGGGCCGCAGCTTCGACGGTGTATCTGGCAGTGGTGGTACTCTTCGCGCTCCAAGAGGAAGACCGCAGGGACCTAAGGCGCGTACTGTTGCGGATAGGAGCGGCGGCGGGGCGGCGCAGAGCCCGGCCCGCGGAGCGACCGCCGGTTCCCGAGGAAGTGGGACCAGAGGGGAGGTGAAGGCCATGGCGACCGTCAGTATCGGCCTGCCGGTCTTCAACGGTGAACGTTACATAGAGGAAGCGGTCCATTCGCTCCTTTCGCAAACATATCAGGATTTCGAACTTATTATATGCGACAACGCTTCGGTGGACCGGACAGGCGAAATATGCCGTGCTTTGGCCGAAGCGGACGAGCGTGTGAAATATCTCCGCAACTCTGAAAACATAGGAGCAGGCCCGAACTTCAATCTGGCTTTCAAGCTTTCCTCAGGGAAGTATTTCAAGTGGGCGGCGCATGATGATCTCTGCGCTCCAGAGTACCTTGCGGCCTGTATCGACGTGCTTGAGCGGGACCCCTCCGTCGTGCTGTGCCACAGCGGGGTCGTTCGGATCGACCAGTGGGGCGAGCCTCTACCGGATTATCCCGGCATGCTCGAAGGTGCGGATTCCCCTAATGTCGTAAGGCGTTTTCGCGCGTTGACCTCGCTTTACCACAGTTGCCTCGATGTTTTCGGCGTGATTCGAAGAGAAGTACTCGCGCAAACCTCCCTCATAGCGTCATACGTTGGAGCCGACCGGAATCTTCTTGTCGAATTGGGCCTTCGCGGGCGATTCCATCGGGTGCCTGCTCGTCTCTTTTTCTCCCGGGATCACCCCGACCGTTCGCTGCGGGCGCTTCGTTTCAGGGAGCGTGCGTCTTGGTGGGATCCGAAACATGCTGTGCGCTGCCGTTTCCCGTGGTGGAGATTCCTGGGGGAATTGCTTCGAGCGCTCAAGCGCAGTCCTCTGCCTGCGGTGCGCAAGATTCAATGCGCCTTGACGCTTCTGCCCTGGCTGCGGGAAAGCTGGCGTTTTCTTTATTCTGATCTGCAGGAGGGCCTGCGTTTGAAAGCCGCAGAGAGAGAACCGCAAAGGCCGGGAAGGCGCGGGGAGAGGGTGAGGGTATGATCCGGGTGGCTCACATCATGCAACCCGGCGAGCGGGCACCGACTCCGCCGCTTTCAGGCTCAATAGGGATTTGGGTCTATCAATCCGCCCGCTTCTTGGGTCCGCCTTGGGAGCTCTGGGCCTGCGACGCGCTTGGCCCCCTTCTGGGGTGCAAGTTCGAGCGCGGGAGGCCCGTTGCCCGCTGCCATGCTCCGCGGCTTCTTTTTGCTGTGGGCAGGCGACTATCGCGTCGTTTCTCAGCCCGGTGCTTTTTCAACCCCGACCCGCTCAGGGTTGACCCTTCACTTTCAGCTTACGCGCTGAGTGTTGCAGCATGTCTTCGGGGCCGCGATGTTTCCTTGATCCACATTCATAACTATTTCGTTATGGCTCCTATCCTGAGGCGCCTTCTGCCTCAGGCGAAGATCGTTCTTCATATGCACTGCCTGTGGCTTTCGCAAGTAAGGACCCGTTTCGTGAGAAAAGCTTTGCGGCATGTCGATGCAGTGTTCGGCTGCAGCAGCTATGTTGTGGAAGAGGCATGCAGAGTGCACCCTGAGCTGAGAAACCGTAGTTTTGTCGTTCCGAACGGAACTTTTCTTCTGGAGAACTCCGGCTCTGTTGAAGGTGAAAGCAGCAGCGGCGCCCTCAGGGTGCTTTACGTAGGCCGGCTCTCTCCGGAAAAAGGAGTGCATGATCTGATCGAAGCTTTTTGCCGGGTAGCCTCAAGATTGCCGGGAGTCGTCCTTGACATCGTGGGTACGGAAGGCAAGACGCCACGTGAATTTCTCGTGGATCTTTCAAGCGATCCGAAGATACAAGCCTTGCGGCGTTTCTACTGCGGCGGCTCATACCTTTCCCAGCTCACCTTGCTCATACCTCCTGCGTTCAGGAACCGCATCTTTTTCCACGGCAGGGTGCCTTACGAACGTTTGCAATCTTTCTATAGAGAGGCAAGTTGTGTTGTCGTGCCTTCGCTTTGCGAGGCATTCGGCATGCCGGCTTTGGAGGCCATGGCATCAGGTCGCCCGCTTGTTGCGAGCTCAGCCGGGGGCCTTAAGGAATTGGTCCGTTCGGGCGAGACGGGATTGGCTGTGCCGCCGGGTGATCCGGAGTCGCTTGCAAGAGCCATGCTCGTGCTTCTTTCAGACGAAACGCTGCGGTGGCGGTTGGGCCGCGCGGCCCGCCGGGCGGCTTCTCAGTACGGTTGGCCCGTTGTGGCGGAACGCCTGGCTTATCTGTACGCCGAGCAGGTGCTGCGCCGGAGAATTTCTCGGCAAGAGCTTTCTTTGGTACATGCTTGAAAAAGCAGGGAAGAAGCCACCAGATCCTGCAGAAAAAGCCACCTGAGCAGGTGGAGCGGTCTGTGCCTCTTTTCAACGTGACCTGTTATCCGCGTTTGCACGAATCCGCTTTGTTTCAACCAGCGCCGGAGCATGCCGCGGGTCGTAAAGTGGAGCTTTGTTGCGGTGTAATTGCGGAAGCGCCTCGGGCCGGCGCCGATGCGGCGTTTCATAAGCAGGCGGCGTGTATTGGGCACCGAGCCTACAACAACGCCTTTATCGCTGAGAAAGCGGCGCAGGAGCCTCAGCACAGCAACAGGATCCTGAATGTGCTGGAGCACGTTGAAGAAGGCTATGCAGTCGAATCTCCGTTCCCCCAAGGCTTCAGCAGCTTCGGAGAAATCGGCAGGAAGGGTACGAACGCCGCGGCGTTCGGCTGAAACGGCTATTACAGGATCAAGCGGGATCCCCCAGACCTCCTTGCCTTCGCGCACAAGGAGCTCCTCTGTTGCTCCCCAGCCGCAGCCCACCGAAAGCACCGTCCGCGCATCGGAGGGAACCAGACTGAGAGCCTGTTTGATAGGTTTCTCGTAGTAGTGTTTGCTCGAACGGGGAGCCAGCATGCGTTTTTGGGTCGGAAACAGCTGACGATAAGGCCTTTTCGAGGGGTCCAGACGTAAGAGGGCTTCTATTTGCGCCTTGACTTCCTCCAGCGGTAGTCCGAGTTTTCCGATGTAGCAGTTCGGAAGGTGGTGGAGGAGGAAATCATCTAGCCGTGAAAGGCAGATGACTTTTGTAAAACCGCACTGCGTGTAAGGATCCGTAGCTGCGCTCTCCAGTATCTCGTATGCGCCCCAATGCGGTCTGA
>CAZGYL010000133.1:0-10349 GCA_964529985.1 uncultured Planctomycetia bacterium
GTAGGCCTCCAGCCGAGCTTTTCCCGCACTTTGGTGCTGTCCAAAGCGTAACGCAGATCGTGCCCCGGGCGATCCGCAACAAACGTGATAAGCTCTTTGAAGAATTCTTCCCGGCGCCCCAAGAGTCCTGCCACTTCCCGGCCTATAAGCGAGATCACCTCAAGGTTCGAAGTGCGCAGGCCAGTGCCGACATTGTAGGTTTCCCCCGCAGCCCCGTTCATAAGGACGGCCCAAACAGCCCGGCTGTGGTCCCTGACGAACATCCATTCGCGTACATTCCGCCCCGTGCCGTAAACAGGAACCGTTTCTCCGGCTGCAAACCGAGTGATCACAAGCGGAATCAGTTTCTCCGGAGTTTGGCACGGCCCGTAGTTGTTGCACGCGTGCGTGATCGTGTACGGGAGGCCGTGTGTGCGGCCGAAAGCCCGGACCAAATGATCCGCAGCGGCTTTTGAGGCTGCATAGGGGCTTGAGGGATCGTAGCGGTCTTCCTCCCTGAATGCCTTGCCCGACGGACAAGAGCCGAAAACCTCATCCGTACTTATCTGGTGAAACCTTACGCCTTTTCGGCCGCTCCATGCGTGACGGGCCGCTTCAAGCAAGGAAAGAGTACCGCAGATGTTTGTACGCGCGAAGTCCCCTGCCGAAGATATGGATCTGTCTACATGGGATTCGGCGGCGAAGTTGACCACGGCCTGCACCTTGTGGTCACCTATGAGTTGAACCATTTTGGGGGTGTCCTGAATGTCCGCCACCTCGGTAAGGAGACGGCCCTCTTCCACCAGCGGGCTCAGAGCGGCCAGGTTCTCGCGGTCCGCCGCATATGTGAGTTTGTCGACGTTGATCGCGCGGCCTTGGAAGCCTGCTTCTTGAAAGAGGAACCTGAGAAAATCAGACCCCATAAATCCGCAGCCGCCCGTTACCAGAATCGTCTCGAACATCTCCATACCACCTGCTCCTTAGTCGGGCCTGCGCCTCCTCAACCCACCGGAGCTTCTCTTAGTTCTTCAAGGAACTCCCGGAGTGCTTTCTCCCACGGACGCGGAGACCAGCCCAAAACCTGCGCCGCTTTGCGGGTGTCGAGCGCAGAGTAAGCGGGTCTGGTGACCGGATCGTTCAAGTCTTTGGATCTAATGGGCTCCACCCGCGCCCCCTCGGGAACAAGACCCAACTGAACGCCCAGCTCAGCGATCCTGCATGCAAAGCCGAACCAGCTTGTCACCCCGAAATTCGCTACGTGGTAAATGCCCGGGGCAGCTTGGGCGAGCGAGAGTAAGGCACAGGCGAGATCGCCCGCATAGGTGGGGCTCCCATACTGGTCGCTTACCACTTGGATAACGCCTTTTTCGCGCAGGCGCTCCAGTACTGAAGTTACGAAGTTCCTGCCCCCTTTGCCGAAAAGCCATGAAGTGCGCACGAGAGTCCAAGGGCAGTGCGCAGCCCGCAGGTAGCGCTCGCCGGCGAGCTTGCTCTGGCCGTAAGCGTTAAGCGGGGCTGTGGGTGCATTTTCAGGGTAGGGGGCGTCCGCTGTGCCGTCGAACACGTAATCGGTGGATACATGAACCAAGCGGGCGCCTTTCCAAGCGGCAACCTGAGCGAGGTTCCTTACACCTTCTGCATTCACTTGAAACGCCTCTTCGGTTCGCACTTCACAGGCCCGCACGTCGGTGAACGCAGCGCAGTTGAAGATCACCGACAGCCGGTGGGGGGCTGCGAAGCGAAACAGCCCGTCCTTGTCCGTAATGTCCACCTCAGCGTCGGTTGCAACAAAGGCGGCACCTTCCTGCTCCAACAGGAAGCGAAGGTGACAGCCCAACATACCCTGAGAGCCGACAAGCCAGTACATATCAGATTAATCGGAAAACGGCTCCTATTCTATGAGCCCCGCACCCGCCCAGCAACGCCACGCCGCTTTCCCTGCGTCCCGCGGGGGTTAGAGGCTTCCGGAAACCAGGTTCCCTTAAGTCACGGACTGCAGGATCCGATAAAAGAGAAGCCGGGCACACCGACTTCGACTCAGAGAACCGGAATTTCATGGAGTTGCGGCTTATGGCCTTTTCGTGCAGATATCTGCCGTTTTTCGCCTTCTTGGCCTTTTTCGGCTGTGTCGGCCCGAAGCCGTTTGAGCGTTTGGTAGCGACCAGCCGCCCCACACGTCCCATGTGGATCCGAGAGAAGCTCCCCCCGAAGGAGGGCAAGGAATTCTTCGTGGGACAGGCTGTTGCAGCGAACGTTTTGGACGAGCGGCGGGCGCTCCTCAAAGCCCGGCAGGACGCAGCCTACAACATAGCGTTCTCAATCCTGGCGGAGATCCGAGGGGTGACATACTGGCGGGATTACCAGAGAGGAGACGAAGTCCACGGCACCGAAAGCCTCGATACGGATTTGGATCATTCATTGCGAATCCTTGTGGACGAGCTCATAAGCGGTATGAGGGTTGAGGAATCGTACTGGGAACTTTGGGAAGTGCGCTCCCCTGTGCACCATGTGGGCAGAGGGGAGGAAAACGACACCTTCCGGCGCTACAAGTACTTTGTGCTTATGAGCATTCCGCGAAAGGAACTGGCGCGCTTAAGGGAGCTTGCAAAAAAAAACGTCGCTTCCAGTTGAGTTCCCTCCTTACCGAGGCCGCGGAAGCCCAGCGCACCGGCGACTGGGGCAGGGCCTACAGCGTGTACAGACAAGCAGCCGCCGCCTATCCGCTCGCCCGGCCCCGGCTTCGTCCGCAGTTGGCCGAAAGTGCGCTGGCGCTTGCAGCGCGGCTGTCGGGGCGCGGGGACTTTGAACGCGCTTTGGAGGTGCTTCGAAACGCGTATGATCCCGCACTGCCTGTGGGGCTTAAGCAGAGACTCAACGAGCGGTATCTCGATGCCTTTATCAAGCAGTGCGTGCAGAGGATTTCCCGCACGACGCAAAAAACAAGGCGTATCTCGGTAGCACCGGCGCGCATAGAAACCGAGGGGGGCGGTTTTCCGTTTGAGGCGGACGGATTTGCGGTGCGGCTGTGCAGATCTCTTAACAAGGAAGGCTACAGAGCTCAGGTTCGGTTCCTTTCGGCGGACTCTTATGACGCGGTCTTTTCAGGCCGCTGGTCCTCCCTTGCCTACCTGGAGCAAGGTGACGACAGCCCTCTTCTGTGTGCGCTGCGGGTGGACCGCGATCTGACCCTCTTTCTTTATGACCCGAAGCGAAAGAGGACGGACGTGGTGGTGGTTGCCCCGGCTCTGGGCGGCAGACTCTCAGCGGGCACTCTATGGGACGACGTAATCGGAGCCGACCGAAGCAGACCGGGGTTCAAAGTACGGGTTTGGACGGACCGCTCTTCCTACCGGATCGGTGACAGTCTCAAGCTTTACATACGATCCGACAGGGAATGTTTTGTAACCGTGGTTATCCTTAACAGCGACGGCTCAACGACCGCATTCCTGCCTGTGCTGGAAAGGCGCAGCAATTTCGTTCTCCCCCAGAAGGTCTACATGGTTCCCGACTCGGAAGGAAGGCCTTTCGAGCTGGTAATCGAGGGCCCGCCGGGCCGGGAGTACGTCAAGGTGATTGCGACCGCCGGGCCTGTGGAGCTTGGGATCACGGATCGCTCGCTTGATGTGCGCACCCTGGTAAGCATTCTGGCTGAACGCCTTTCCGAGCTGGATCCGGGCCGGTGGGCCACTGCCGGGTGGTCGTTCACCGTGAGGCCCTGAACCGGGGCCTGTTGCATCAGAGGCGGCCGGGCGCCTACCATGAGAGGTTCTCAACGGGCTTCGCCCGCTCGCTGCGCGGGTGCAAGTCAGTCCCAAGAAGGTTCAGTCGAGACCAGGTGCGCTTCCCGGAGAAAGGAGGAGATTATGCACCGCATGCGGTTGTTGTTGTGGTCTTTGGTCCTCAGTGCGACCGGTCTGATTCCTTGTTCAGCCGATGTCAAGACGCCTGCCGTTTTCAGCGACCACATGGTCTTGCAGGCAGGGAGGCTTGTTCCCGTGTGGGGAAAAGCTGATCCGGGTGAAACGGTGACTGTTTCGATAGCAGGCACCACTGTGAAGACCAAAGCCGACGAGAACGGGCGCTGGAAGGTGTCGGTAGGTCCTTTGAAGGCTCCCGGCCCCTACGAGCTTACGGTGCGCGGAAAGAATACCTTGAAATTTACGGATGTCCTTGCAGGTGAAGTGTGGGTATGCTCCGGGCAGTCCAACATGCAGTGGCCGGTCGCCCGCGCGATGAACGCGCAGGCAGAGATCGCGAAAGCCCATTTCCCCAATATCCGCCTCTTCACCGTGAAGCGTGCGGTCGCTCAGAAGCCGCTTGAGGATACAGAAGGCATGTGGGTCAGGTGCACCCCTGAGACTGTAGCAGGCTTTTCAGCTGTGGGTTACTTCTTCGGCCGCGAGCTTCACAAGGCGCTCGGCGTTCCGGTGGGGCTGATCCATTCCTCGTGGGGCGGGACACCTGCAGAAGCTTGGACCTCGCGGGAAACACTGGAAGCCTTTCCCGAATTCACGCCGATTTTGGAGAGGTGGAAGCGGCGTGTTGAAAACTATCCGAAAGACCTCGAAAGGTACGAGCAAGCTGTGGCCAGGTGGAAGAAGGCCGCCGCCAGGGCTAAAGCGGCCGGCAAGAAACCACCCCGCCGGCCACGCAAGCCCACTGAGCCGACGCGTCACCCGCATTGGCCTTCCGGCCTGTACAACGGTATGATCGCGCCTATCATTCCTTACGGAATTGCGGGTGTAATCTGGTATCAAGGAGAGTCAAACGCCTCTCGTGCCTACCAGTATCGCAGCCTTTTCAGCACCATGATCCACGATTGGCGCCAGCATTGGCGTCAAGGCGATTTCCCATTTCTTTTTGTCCAGCTTGCAAACTTTATGGCTGTTGAGCCGCAACCCACTGAAAGCGCCTGGGCCGAGCTGCGGGAGGCCCAGACCATGGCCTTGGCTTTACCGCGCACCGGGATGGCTGTGGCGATCGATATCGGAGAGGCTAAGGACATACATCCCAAGAACAAGCAGGAGGTGGGAAGGCGCTTGGCCCTTGCGGCTCAGGCTATAGCTTACGGTCGCGATATAACCTACTCGGGGCCTCTTTATCAATGGTCTTCGATTGAAGGAAACAAGGTGCGCCTGTATTTCAAGCACACGGACGGGGGACTCGTATGCAAAGGCAAGGAACTCAAAGGATTCGCTGTTGCAGGTCCCGACAGGAGATTCGTTTGGGCCGAGGCGAAAATCGAAGGCGACACTGTTGTTGTGTGGAGCAAGGAGGTTCCCGAACCGGCCGCAGTCAGGTACGCTTGGGCTAACAATCCGGTTTGCAACCTCTACAACAAGGCCGGGTTGCCGGCAAGTCCGTTTCGCACCGACTGCTGGCCGGGGATGACGGCGAAGAACCAATAAGAGACCGGAGTTTGTAAGGGGGGCGAGTATGGTGGGGGAGGTGCGTTGCGCGCTGCTCGGTGCGGGCATGTACGGCGGGGACGTGGTGCTCCGGACCATAGCAGATCTGGAGCTCGCGGGTCTGGCCCCTTTCCTCGGCCCTGTGGGTTTGGATAGATTCGGCCGGGATTTGGCCGGCATGAAGTTCAGTCTCTGCGCGATCGGCACTCGGAGCCGAAGTTCGGCTGAGAAAGCGGCGGCACGCTACCGGGCGTGGGTGGGAGGCTCGGCCGTCAAGCCTTATTGGGGCGAGAAGCCCTGGGAGGCCCTTTTGGAAGAATGCCGCCCGCACATTCTTTTCGTAGCCACACCGGATCACCTGCACTGCGAACCCACTCTCGCAGCGCTTCAGGCAGGCGCACACGTGGTTGTGGAGAAGCCGCTGTGCCTTTCGCTTGCTGAAGCGGATCAGATCGTCGAAAAGGCGCGTTCCTCCGGATTGATTGTAGGCGTGGACATGCACAAGCGGTACGATCCGTGCCACGTGTTTCTCTTTACGGAGCTCGTGCCGCGCCTGGGAACCCTCAACTACGGATACGCCGTTTTGGAAGAGCCGCTTGAAGTCTCCGCTTCCACCTTCGCTTGGGCCGAACGCAGCAATCCTTTTTGCTACGTAGGCGTCCATTGGGTGGACCTCTTCCAATACTACTTGAAGGTCAAACCGCTATCCCTTCACGCTGTGGGGCAGAAACATTTGCTTAAGACCTGCCGGCCCAAACCGATTGACACCTTCGACTCAATGCAAGTGAGCGTGCAATATGACAGCGGCTTGAATGTGCAGTACGTCAATGCATGGATCAATCCGCCGGATTTCGAAGGACCCGTCAACCAGGAGATGCGTATTGTGGGGGTACGGGGGGTGATAGAGTTCGACCAGCAGGATCGCGGCCTCAGAGCCGCCATAACCGGTGAAGGCTCCAGGACTTATAACCCGCATTTCATGCATTCCATGCGGAGATTCCGCCACCCTACTCCTACGTCTCTGGGTTACGGCAAAGACTCTTTGATTGCCTGCACGGCCGCGTGCGCTCTTGTTCTTGCAGGACGGAAGGCGGCTTCGGATTTGACGGGAGCCTACCCCGCTGCCCGAGAGGCGAGAGAGCAAGTCGGTGTCATTCAGGCCGCGACCGCCGTAGCCGAACGCAATTGGAAATACTTTTCCGATCGTTCAGCGGCACCTGTGACGGCACATTTCGACAACGAGGGCATTACATTGCTTGATCCTTTCGCAGGGGAGGAAAAGCTGTACAGCGGCTGCCCGTGGTTTCAACCTGAGTGAGAATCGACCTTGCGGGAGGAATCAACCTTCCAGGAGACGAACCCCCAAACCGGGACGGTCGGTTAAATGCAGGAATCCGTTCTCGATGGTAAACCCGCCTTCGGCTACATCCCGCTCCAGGTCCAGGCTGCCGTCAAGATCCAAGTACGCTGTAGCGGGACAACTCAGGGCCGCGTGAAGCGCAGCGGCGATACTTATTACACTTTCGTCCATGCAGCCCCACATGAGCGACAGGCCTGAAAGTTCCGCAAGCAATGCAATGCGGCAGGCGGCGCTGATTCCCCCGCATTTCATGAGCTTGATATTGAAAACGCCGCATGCAGGGTCGGGGCGAATGAGGCGCAGGGCATCCGATTCGTTCTTGAGAGATTCGTCGGCCGCAATACGGGCGCGCATACCAGGCGGAAGCGAACGGAGGCCGTCGATGTCAGAGGCGGCAAGCGGCTGCTCCAGGAGCTCGAGGTCCAAATCGGACGTCTCCTCCAAGAACGCCTCCGTTTCAGGGATGCTGTAGCCCTGGTTTGCATCCACGCGCAGTCCGATTTCCGAGCCGAATTTCTCCCTTACCCGCCTGAGCCGGGCAATGTCTTCTTGGAGCGATTTGCCGATTTTTACCTTGATAACTTTAAATCCCCTCTGAAGAAAGTCCTCTATTTGAGCGATCGTCTCTTCTTGAGAGCAGATTCCGACTGTGACCGAGGTGGGGAGTGCGCGGTGAGCCCGGCCGAGAGCTTCGGCGACTGGCACGTCCAGCAACTTGCCGTAACAATCATAAAGAGCCATATCAAGAGCTGCGCGCGCCGCAGGGGTTTGGTTCATGCGCTCTGAAGCCAGACGGAGCAGACGGGGAAGTTGCCTTATATCTGCACCCGCCAGCCATTCGAGGTTCTCCGCGCTCAAAGCTTTTGCACATGCCTGTACCGTTTCGCCCGTTACAAACGAGGCGGGTGAGGCACAGCCAAGGCCTTCGATCGATCTGTCGGTTCGTACCTTGAGTAAAACCAGGTCAACCGAACGGATCTCCCGGTACGCAATGCGGTACGGTCGACTTAAGGGAACATGTACGACGCGCGAAGCGCACTCGGTAACGTGCACGTTTACCTCCCGCCCCGCCGGGAATTCCGGTCGCCGCTTCGTTCAGCCTCCACGTATCGGATAACGATGTCAACCAAAAGGTCTGCCTGGTTGAGAGGATCAAGTACAGGAATCCCGAGCTGCTCGGTGAGGCGGCTGCAGAGCGCAGGGACTTCCTGCGGGGGAATCCCTGAGGTGTTGAGCGTGACGCAAAGAGTCCGGGCCCCGTAGAACCTGATCAACTCAACCTCTTCCGCAACCGGAGGGATCCGCAGTTTCAGCTCCTCGTACCCTTCGAAAAAGCTCCTCAGCGGAGCGTGTTGCAGCACAACTCCGTGCACGTCCCCTGAAAGCAGGATTTCCGAACCGCAAGGACCGCAGGGATTGCGAAGAGAAGACTGCCCCTCTATCACCATGAAGTCGGGAGACCGTTCGCGCTCGCACTTGCATAGAGCGTATTCAAGCTCACCGCTTATAAAGTCATTGACAAGCGAATCGAGTATGATCCCGTACTCCCAGCCCAACATCCAGCCGGTTTGGCCCGTGTAGATAAGCTCAGCCCGCAGCCCTCTTCTCTGCGCGCCCTCTGCGATGATCGAAGCGGTCGTACGCTTTCCGATCGCGCAATCCATCCCCAGAACCGCAAGGCGCGGAGCTTCAAGTTTGTAGACCTCACCGCGCCAGAAGTGCAGTTCTTCCTTCGGCTTGGGCCTGCGTACATCTACGATCCGAGCACCGGATCGACGGGCTGCGGCGCGGATCTCCGGATCATCACTTGCATACTGGTGGAGGCCGTTCACAATGGAAAGTCCTACGCCTGCCGCCTCCAAAAGCAGCGCCCTCAGTTCCTTTGTCAGGGCTCCTCCATGAGTTGCGATTCCGACCACACACCACCTCGGCCTGCGGGGCAGGTTTGTCAGAGCTTGCTTGATCGTCGCGTAGACAGGAATACCGCGCGCTTTTCCATCAACAAACAGGCCGGCGTCCTTTCCCGCCCAAGTGTGATCGACCACCGCTACTATGTTGAAGCGCCCGGAACTTCGGATAAGTCCATGAGCGGTCTTGGCCTGCAGGGTGTGGAGCATTCCGGCCGTCAGCACGAGGGCGCTTTTGTCTTCTTCCGCTGTTCTTGCGTTCTTGTTGTTCCGCCAGTGAGTCATGAGAAAAGTATCGGTGTCCCTGCCTTGGAGGCATTTACTGCAGCTTACCAAGTATGCCCCGAGGGGCGGCAGCTCTCAAGACCCCTCCTTGCCCGAATCGCCGCCTCCAGCGGTCCTCTTGAGCGTCCGGAGGGAAAACCCCATGTACCAAGCGAAGAAAAGGCCGGTGACGGTTACCGGAATGTACGCGGTGAGGAAAGCGTACACCGAGCCCGAGAGGGCCGTTGTTTTGTTGATTTTGAACGCCCCCAAGGCGATCACGAAGCAAAGTTGTGTTGTACCTATGTAACCGGGAGCGCTCGGCAGGGTTATCCCCAGGGCCATTACCGAAGCAAGCAAAAGGCCTGCAACAGGTGACGGCCAGCCGGGTACTGGAAAAGAGACCGCGCAAAGGTAAAGACACAGACCGTTTACGACCCAGCCTGCGACCGTCAAGAACGATATCAGAAAAAACAAGCGGGGCTTGCGCAGCGCCCCGAGCCCCTCTACGGCCATAGACCCCACGGTGACGGCGCGCTCGCGCAGCTTGGACGGAATAAACCTTCCCAAACTTTCTATTACTTTCCGGGCCTTAGGAGGGTTCAATGCACTTGCAAGAGCCACTGCAAAGACCACGAGGCACACTGCGCCGACCAGGTAGCCTCCGGTCCGCACCATTTTCAACTCGGCTGAAAGCGGTGCAAATTGGAGAGAGAAAGCCAGGAGCCCCACCACAGTTAAGAAATCGAACAGACGCTCGACCACAACGGTCGCGAAAACCTGACTGATCGCCAGTCCGTACCGCCGTGATAAAACGAAAATGCGCACGAATTCCCCCAAGTGGGCGGGCAGCACGTTGTTGCCTGCGAAGCCTATCATAAGCGCAGGGAAAACTTCGAATGTGCCGAGCTTTCTTACAGGCCTCAGAATGTAAGCCCACCTTATCGCCTTAAGGAGAAAAAAAAGTCCCAGCAGGAGCAGAATCACCGGCAGGTACGTGAGATCGACCGAGGCAAGCGTGCGTGCAAGCTCAGGCACATTCACGTTGGAGAAGGCCAGGAAGAGAAACAAGCCTGCCAGAACAATACCCAGGAGTACATGAAAACGGCGGGGCGCGCCCGGAGCTGAGTGCGGATCACTCATAGGCCTTCCACCTATCGAGGCTGTGTTTTCAAAGTCCTTCTTTCAAGCAGATTGCGCGCCTCTTGGGAACCGAAGGAAGCGGCCTTGCGGAAGGCCTCAAGCGCCTCCTTGTATCTTCCCGCTTCTTGATAGGCCTTCCCCAGCCATAGATACTGCCGCGCGGGCTTGGCGCTCTCAGGCCTCCCAACTCCGAGGTTTTCAGGGTAATCGAGAGCTCTCTTGAATTCTGAAACCGCTCTTTCGAGCTCCTTCCGCTTGAGAGCAAGCCTGCCGAGCTCCATGTGCACA